>DASTMB010000001.1 GCA_035714365.1 Mycobacteriales bacterium
GGCCCGCGCGGCGGCGGCGTTGCGGCATCCGAACGTCCTCGGCCTGCTCGGCGTCGACGGCGACACGCTGGTGCTGCCGTACGTCCCCGGCGGCTCGCTCGGCGCGGCGCTGGCCACCGGCGCGCGGTACGCACCCGCCCAGGCCGCCGCGCTCGCCGCCGGGGTCGCGGCCGCCCTCGCCGCCGCGCACGCGGCCGGGCTGGTGCACGGGGACGTGAAGCCCGCCAACGTCCTCCTCGACGGTGCCGGCACGCCGCTGCTCGCCGACTTCCGCGGCGCGGGCGACCCCGGCGACGACGTGCGCGCGCTGGCGCTGCTCGCCGGGCTGCTCGACCCGGCGTTGCGGCCGCTGCTCGACGGCGCGCGCGACGCGGCGGACGCGCACGCGCGGCTGGTGGCGTACCGGCCGGTGGTGGACGGCGACGACCCGGAGCCGACCCGCGACTTCGGACCCCGGCCACCGCGCCCGCCCGAGCCGGCACCGCCCGCGCGGTCGCGGCGGCTCCGGGCGCTGCCGGCCCTGGCGCTGCCCGCCCCGGCGCGGGCGGTCGCGGTGGCGGCGCTGGTGCTGCTGCTCGCGGTGCTGGCCGGGTGGTCGCTGCCGCGCGCGACGTCGGCGGGCGCGCTGGCGCCGGCGCCCGGACCGGACTGGACGGCGACGCTGGCGGCGCTGGACGCGGCGCGGTCGGCGGCGTTCGCCCGCGCCGACGCCCGCGGTCTCGACGCCGTCTACGCGCCGGCCTCGGCGCCGCTGGCGGCGGACCGGGCGCTGCTGGCGCGGTACGCCGCCCGCCGCACCCGCGTCGCCGACCTGCACCTGGTGCCGGTGACGGTGGTGCCGGTGCGCGCGGACGACGCGGTGGCGGTGCTGGAGGTGACCGACCGGCTGCTCCCGTACACGGTCGTGGACGCGGCCGGGCGGCCGGTGGAGCGGTGGCCGGGGCGGGACGCGCGGCGGTGGCGGATAACGCTGCGGCGGGTCGCCGGGCAGTGGCGGATCGCCGACGTGCGGCGGGTCCCGGCGGTGCCCTCGTAGGATGGGCGGCGTGACCCAGCCGCCGTTGCGACCAGGCACGCCCGGCTGGGCCGAGGGCGCGGCCAAGGCCGCCCTCGCCAGCCGCGTCCGGCCGTCGCTCGTCCTGGACGAACGCATCGCGCGCGAGCTGCTCCAGGAGGCGGCGCGGTTCGATGTGAGCGCCGGCGGGCGGTTCTCCGCGGGGCCGGCCGGCGTGCAGGTCTGGTCCGGCGCCTGGGACGGCCCCGGCGGCACGAAGGGCAGCGCGGTCCACCTCGGGTCGGTGGACTGGACGTACGACACGCCGTCGAAGAACTACGTGACGATCTACCGCTCGATGGTCACCCAGGCCGGCATCGACGCGGGGGAGACCACCGAGTCGATCCTCACCACGGTGCTGAAGCTCGTCGGCCAGACCGTCGACGGGCCGCGCATCGAGCAGCCGATGCCGCCGGCGCGCGACCCGTTCCGCGGCTTCTGACGCGGCTTCTGACGCCGCGCCGGAGCGACTACCCGTCCAGCCCCAGCTCGGCCTCGAACGAGCCCTCCTCGAGCCGGTCCTTCACCGCCGCCAGGTAGCGCGCCGCGTCGGCGCCGTCGACGATCCGGTGGTCGTACGACAGCGCCAGGTACACCATCGACCGCACCGCCACGACCTCGCCCAGGTCCGGGTCGTCCACGACGACCGGCCGCTTCACGACCGAGCCGGTGCCGAGGATCGCGACCTGCGGCTGGTTGATGATCGGCGTGTCGAACAGCGCGCCGCGCGACCCGGTGTTCGTCAGCGTGAACGTCCCGCCGCCCAGCTCGTCCGGCGTCACGCGGTTGCTGCGGGTGCGCTCGGCGAGGTCCGCGACCTTGCGGGCGATGCCGCCGAGGTTGAGGTCCCCCGCATCCTGGATCACCGGCACGAGCAGCCCGCGCTCGGTGTCGACGGCGATGCCGAGGTGCACGGCCTCGTGGTAGGTCACCGTGCCGGCCTGGAGGTC
The DNA here is from genome assembly GCA_035714365.1 of Mycobacteriales bacterium. Taxonomy (GTDB): domain Bacteria; phylum Actinomycetota; class Actinomycetes; order BP-191; family BP-191; genus BP-191. The sequence continues at coordinate 2,005 of DASTMB010000001.1, forward strand.
GATGCTGGAGTTGACGACCGGGAACTCCTTGAGCGCCTCGATCGCGGCCACCGCGAAGAACGGCAGGAACGACAGCTTCGTCCCCTCGCGCGCCTCGAACGTCGCCTTCGCCTGCTCGCGCAGCCGCGCGATGCGGGTGACGTCGACCTCGACCACCGTCGTGAGCTGCGCCGACACCTGCAACGACTCGACCATCCGCTGCGCGATGACGGTGCGCAGGCGGGAGAGCTTCTCGGTGCGGCCGCGCAGGTGCGCCGTGGACGCGGCGGCAACGGAGCCGCTCGTCGTCGGCTGACCCGCCCGGCCCGCCGGGGCGGCCGCGCGCGCGCCGCCCGCGGCACCGGAGGCCGCGCCGGTCGCGCTGGTCGCGCGGCCCGAGCCGGCGCCGGCCGAGGCGGCGGCACCGCCCGCCGCGCCGCCGGCCGAGGCGGCCGAGGCACCGGCCGTACCGGCGGCCGCGCCGCCCTTGGCGGCGTCGAGGACGTCCTGCTTGCGGATGCGGCCGCCCATGCCGGTGCCCTGGACGGCGGCGAGGTCGACGCCGTGCTCGGCGGCGAGCTTGCGGACGAGCGGGGTGACGTAGGACGGCTTGCCGTCGTCGCCGCCCGCCGCGCCACCCGCGGCGGTGCCGCCCTCGGCCGTGCCGCCCTCGACCGGGCCGTCCTCGGCGGCAGCGGGGGCCGTGCTGCCGGGCGCGGGGGCGGACTCGACGCCGCCGGCGGCGCGTTCGGCCAGCTCCTCGTGCGTCGGCCCGGCCGGCTCCTCGGCGGCGTCCGGCTGCGCCTGCTGCGTGGCGGCCGCGGCGGCACCGCCGGGGTCGGCGGCGGCGCGTTCGGAGGCGGCGGGCTCGGTCGTCTCGGCGGCGGCCTCGGCCGGCTCGCCCGACCCGGCGGCCGCCGGCTCCGCGGCGGTCGCATCCGCGGCGGGCGCCTCGCCGCCGGCCGCGCCTGCACCCGAGCCACCCGAGTCGCCCGAACCGCCGTCGCCGTCGATCACGGCCAGCTCGGCGCCGACCTCGACGGTCTCGTCCTCGCTGACCTTGATGGAGGTGAGCACGCCGGACGCGGGCGCGGGGATCTCGGTGTCGACCTTGTCCGTGGAGACCTCGAGCAGCGGCTCGTCGGCCTGGACCGACTCGCCCTCCTTCTTCAGCCAGCGGGTGACCGTGCCCTCGGTGACGCTCTCGCCGAGCCGGGGCATCGTGACCGAGACGGCCATGGGGCGGGTCCTCCTACTGGTGGTCTACGAGTGGCTGTGCAGCGGCTTGCCGGCGAGCGCGAGGTGCGCCTCGCCGATCGCCTCCGACTGCGTGGGGTGCGGGTGGATGAGGTGGGCGACGTCGTCGGCGTACGCCTCCCAGTTGGTGATGAGCTGCGCCTCGGCGACGAGCTCGCCGACGCGGGAGCCGACCATGTGCACGCCGACGACCGGGCCGTCCTTGACCGCGACGAGCGTGACGGCGCCGGAGGTCTGCAGGATCTGGCTCTTGCCGTTGCCGGCCAGGTCGTACGTCACGGTCGTGACGTCCAGCCCGCGCTCCTTGGCGATCTTCGACGTGATGCCGACCGACGCCACCTCGGGCTCGGAGTACGTCACGCGCGGGACGCCGTCGTAGTCGATCGGCTGCGGCGCGAGCCCGGCCAGCTCCTCGGCGACGAAGATGCCCTCGGCGAAGCCGACGTGCGCGAGCTGGAGCGTCGGGATGAGGTCGCCGACGGCGTACACGCCCTCGACGGAGGTGCGGCAGCGGTCGTCCACGACGACGTAGCCGCGGTCCAGCGTGATGCCCGCCTCCTCGTAGCCGAGGTCCTGGGACACCGGCCCGCGGCCGACGGCGACGAGCAGCAGCTCGGCCTCGATCGTCTTGCCGCTCTCGAGCGAGACGGTGACGCCGGCGTCGGTGGTCTTGACGCCCGCGAACCGCGCGCCGAGCTCGAACGAGATCCCGCGCTTGCGGAACGCCCGCTCCAGCAGCTTGGACGACGCCTCCTCCTCCAGCGGCACGAGGTGGGGGAGCGCCTCGACGATGGTGATCTCCTCGGCGCCGAACGACTTCCACGCCGAGGCGAACTCGCAGCCGATCGCGCCCGCGCCGAGGATGACCGCCGACCGCGGCACGCGGTCGAGCCGCAGCGCCTCGTCGGAGGTGATGACCTGGGTGCCGTCGATCTCCAGGCCGGGCAGCGACTTCGCGTAGGAGCCGGTGGCGAGCACGACCGCCTTGGTCGCGGTCAGCGTCTGGCCGTCGACCTCGACGGTGCGCGGCGAGGTGAGGCGGCCGGTGCCGTTGACGACCTCGATCTTGCGCGACTTGATGAGGCCGGAGAGGCCCTTGTAGAGCTTCTCGACGACCTTGTCCTTGTACGCGTGCACCTTGGGCACGTCGATGCCCTCGAACGTCGCGTTGACGCCGAACTGCGCGCTCTCCCGCGCCGCGTCGGCGACCTCGCCGGCGTGCAGCAGCGCCTTGGTCGGGATGCAGCCGCGGTGCAGGCAGGTGCCTCCCACCTTGTCGCGCTCGACCAGCGCGACGGACATGCCCAGCTCGGCCGCGCGGAGCGCGCAGGCGTAGCCGCCGCTGCCGCCACCGAGGACGACGAGGTCGTACGTCGAGCCTGCCATGCGTGTTCGCGCTCCCTGCGGTCGGTGGCGTTGACCCGCTAAGGCTATACGGGACGAGTGACACGCGATCTGCCACGATGTCGGGGTGGGACTGTTCCGCCGCAAGCAGCGCCCGGGCACGCTGCGCCGCGCCGACTCGGAGGACGTGGCGCACCTCGTCGCGTGGGCGCAGAGCCGCACCGGCGTGGAGGCGTACGTCGAGCCGCGCACGGCCGTGACCGACACGACGATGGCGCTCGTCGCGCGCGACGGCGAGTGGACCCGCCGCCGCGTGGAGGACGAACGCGCCGCCGCCGAGCTCGGCAAGCGCCTCGGCATCCCCGTCTACGACGTGCACCGGACCGGCTACCCGCCGCGGATGCGGGAGTGGACGCGACGGCGTTCCGAGGAGGAGAAGGCGGCGCGCCGCCTGATCGAGGACGCGTTCGGCAACGAGGGCTAGGGCCTGGTCGCGCGCTCCCAGGAGGCGCCGTCGGTCATGACGTAGACGGTGCCGTCGGCGAGCAGCAGGTAGCCGGTGCGTCCGTCCACGATCCCGAACGCCGCCACCTCGCCGCCGGCGGGCACGCCCGGCATGGACCGCCACGTCTCCCCGCCGTCGCGGGTCACCTCGACGCCGGCCGGGTCGGTCGCGAACGCGAGCCCCGGCGAGACGGCGCGCAGCACGTCGATCGCCTGCTCGTGGCGCGCGGTGGTCCAGTGCCGGCCGCCGTCGCGCGAGCGCGCGACGGCGCCGCGGCCGTCGCCGCCGGTGCAGGTGACCCAGACGTCGGTCGCGCTCGTCGCGCTCGCCTGCCGGAAGGCGGCGGAGGGGCACGGTGCGGCGAACGCCCGCCAGGTGCGGCCGCCGTCGGTCGTGGCGCGGCCGGTGGGCTCGTCGGCGTGGAGGAGGTGGCCGTCGTGGACGAGGAACGCCGTCCGGGCGTCGACGGGGGCGAGCGAGACGTGGCCGAGCTCGTCCTCCTCGAACCCGCCGTCGGTGGGCGTGCCGCCGTGCACGGGCTCGTGCCGCAGGAAGCCGGAGCAGTCCATCCCGGCGCAGCCGTTGTAGCCGACCTGCCACACCTCGCCGCCGGCGGCGGCGACCTCGCGGACGGCGGTCAAGCCGGTGTCGGTCCAGTGGGCGCCGCCGTCGTGCGTCGTGTAGAGGTTCTCGTCGTAGAGCCAGCCGTCGCGCGCGTTCGCGAACTCGACCCGGCTGACCTGCCACGGCGTGTGCCCGGCGTCGTCCTCCCACTCGTGGGTGGGCGCGGGCGCGACGGTCCAGTTGCGCCCGCCGTCGGCGGTGCGGCGCAGCACGGTGCGACAGAGGTGGCCGGTGCAGCGGCGGCCGATCGCGTAGCCGTGCGACGCGTCGTAGAACGACAGCCCGGTCCACCGCACGGCCGCGTCGCCGGGGGGTGCGGTGCCGGGCGGGAGCGACGGCGTCGGCGACGCGCTCGGGGTGGCCACGGCGCGGGGGGCGCCGGGCGGGAGGGCGAGGCGTTCCCAGGTAACACCGTCGCGGGTGCGCCACAGCACGCCGGCATCGCCCATCGCCCAGGCGTGGCGGGCGTCGACGGTGCTGACGTTGCCGTAGCCGTACCCGGCGCGGGCGGTGCCGTTGGCCGGGTGCCAGGTCGCGCCGCCGTCGGTGGTGAGGAGCAGCCGCGCGGGGAGCTGGGTGGTGGCGTACGCGACCCGCGACGAGACGCCGACGAGGTCGGTGAGCTCGCCCGCGTCGGGGAGCGTGCCGGTCTGCCGCCAGGTGACGCCCGCGTCGGTGGAGAGGAACGCCCGCTTGGCCGCGGTGACGCGCTTGCCGTCGGGCATCGGCTCGTCGGAGCAGACCAGCCAGAGCACCGGGCCGTGCCCGCCGGACAGCGCCGCCGCGTGCGGCTCGCCGCACGGGCCGGGGCGGGAGTCCCAGGTGCGCCCGCCGTCGGCGGTGGCGTGCAGGCCGGCGCCCTCGCCGCCCCACGCGAGGAGGTAGCCGTGGGCGGTGTCGCCGCGCCGGACGAGCGAGGAGCCGAGCGTCCGCGGCACCGGCAGGTCGCGCAGCGCGAGCGCCCTGCCGACGGTGCCGGACCGGACGACGACGGGGCAGTCGTCCTCGGCGCCGCAGCCGTGCTCGGTCACCCAGACGGAACGGTCCAGCACCGACACGGAGGCGACCTTGCTCGGCTGCGGCACGCGGTGCCAGGTGCGGGCGCCGTCGTGGGTGACGTAGAGGTCCGGGTTGTACGCGAACCCCTCGTTGGCGTCGACCATCCGCAACGACCGCGCCGCGCCCCCGCGCGGGTCCTCCTGGACGAACGACGTACGGGCCACGCCGGTCGCGACCGGCACCCGCGCCTCCCAGGAGCCGCCACCGTCGGTGGTCCGCCAGGTGGCGACGTCGCAGGTGGCGCCGGTGCACTTGAGGCCGATCGCCCAGCCGGTGGACGGGTCGACGAAGTCGACGTCGGTGACGACGTAGTCGGCCTGGTCGTCGGGCACGAACCGGCTGCCGAGCGCGACCCGGTCGCTGGTGGTGCCGACGGCGGCGACGTCGGGCCGCCGGGCACGCTGCGCGTCCCGGCCGAGCGCGGCGACGCCGCCGGCGATGCCGACCATCGCGAACGCCGCGGTCACCGCGACGACGCGCCGGTGCTCGCGCCGCTGCTTCCGCGCGCGGAGCGCGGACAGCGGCGGCGGGGTCACCGAGTCCTCGAGGCCGCGGCGCAGGCCGTCCCAGTCAGCCACCGGCGAGTGCCTCCTCGTCCATGCCCAGCACGCCCGCGAGGGCGGTCCGGCCGCGCGAGAGCCGCGCCTTGATCGTGCCGCTCGGCGCCCCCACGGCGGCGGCGACCTCGTCGACGCTCATGCCGACGAAGTGGTGCAGCACCAGCGCCTCCCGCTGCGCCTCCGGCAGCCCCTTCATGGCCGTCATCAACGCCACGTGGTCCGGCGACAGCTCCGGCTCGGCGGCGGGCACGCCGTGCTTGACCAGCGCGGCCGCGCCGCGCACGGCGCGGCGCCAGCGGCTGCGGGCGAGGTTGAGCGCGACGGTCCGCAGCCACGCCTCCGGGGCGTCGTACTCCTTGATCTGGTCCCAGCGGCCGATGGCGCGCATGAACGCCTCCTGCACGACGTCCTCCGCCTCCTGCCGGCTCCCGGTGACGGCGTGGAGCTGGGCCACCAGCTTCCGGTACGAGGCGGCGTACACGTCGTCGAGCGTCAGCTCGCCTCGCACCGCACCCCCCTCGCCGCCGGGCCGTCGCTAGACGCGACGCGCGGGAGCGCCGCCTGGTTGCATCACCGGGCCGACTCGTCCTCCGCGAGCTGCACGAACGTCCGCACCGGCACGCCGGTGCCGCCCTTCGGCGTGTAGCCCCACGCGTCGAGCGTGTTGTAGGCGGGGCCGGCGACGTCGAGGTGCGCCCACGGGATGCCGTCCTTGACGAACTCCCGGAGGAACACGCCGCCGACGAGCATGCCGCCGTAGCGGTCGCCGGTGTTGGTGATGTCGGCGACGTCGGAGTCGATGGACTTGCGCAGCTCGGCGGGCAGCGGCATCGGCCACATCATCTCGCCGGCCCGCCCGGAGGCGTCGACGATCCGCGCGCGGAGGTCGTCGTCGTTGGCCATGACGCCGGCGGTGCGGTTGCCGAGCGCGACGAGCTGCGCGCCGGTGAGCGTCGCGGCGTCGACGATGAGGTCGGGCGACTCCTCGCCGGCGCGCACGATCGCGTCGGCGAGGATCAGCCGGCCCTCGGCGTCGGTGTTGAGGATCTCGACGCGCTTGCCGCCGTACATGGTCAGCACGTCGCCGGGGCGGATCGCCGAGCCGCTCGGCATGTTCTCGGCGGTGGGGACCCAGCCGGTGACGTTGACGGGGAGGTTCAGGCGGGCGATCGCGGTGAGCGCCGCGACGACGGCGGCCGCGCCGGCCATGTCGGACTTCATCCACTCCATCGACGCGGCCGGCTTGATGGAGATGCCGCCGGAGTCGAACGTCACGCCCTTGCCGACCAGCGCCAGCGTGCGGGTGGCCTTGGCGTGGGTGTGCGCGATGCGGACGAGGCGGGGCGGGTTGGCGGAGCCCTGGCCGACGCCGAGGATGCCGCCGTAGCCGCCCTTGCGCAGCGCCTTCTCGTCCATGACGTCGACGGCGCAGCCGGCCTTGGCGCCCTCGGTGCGCGCGACGTCGGCGAGGTCGGCGGGGTGCAGGTCGCCGGGCGGCGTGTTGACGAGGTCGCGGGCCAGCGCCACGGCGGCGGCGACGGTCTCGGCCCGCTTGGCGGCGTTGGCCGACGCCTTGCCCTTCGGGTCGGCGGTCGCGACGGTCACCGCCTGCACCGGCTCCTTGCGCCCGTCGAGGGAGGCGTTGCGGAACCGCGTGAAGTCGTAGGCGCCGAGCAGCGACCCCTCGGCGACGGCGCGCAGCGCCTCGTCGGCCGCGACGGTGCCGGAGAGCGCGAGCGTGGTGAGCGCGCGGCGGGTGCCGGCGGCGGCGCGGACGCCGGTGCCGGCGGCGCGGCGCAGCGTCTCGGCCGTCACCTGCTTGGCGTCGCCGAGGCCGACGACCACGACGCTCGTCGCGCCCGTGGCGCCCATCGTCGGGATGCGGACCGACTCGTCCTCGTCGCCCACGAAGCCGAGGTCGGCCAGCGTCTTCGCCAGGCGGCCGCCGAGCGCCTTGTCGACGGCGGCGTTGCCGGCGGCGAGCTGGGGACCCTTGGGCCCCTTGGCGGCGCCGATGATGAGGACGTCGGTCTTCGCGGCCGCGACGTCGGGGCCGGTGAGTGCGAGCGAGGTCATGCGCGGAACTCTAACGGCCGCCGCACTCCGGTAGCGTGCCGGGCCGTGACCGACCTCAAGCACACGGCGTTGCACGACCGCCACAGCGCCCTCGGCGCGAAGCTCGCCGACTTCGGCGGCTGGGAGATGCCCATCGAGTACCCGGGCGGCGGCGTGCTCGCCGAGCACGCGGCGGTGCGCGAGCGGGTGGGGCTGTTCGACGTGAGCCACCTCGGCAAGGCGTCGGTGACCGGGCCCGGCGCCTTCGAGCTCGTCAACGGCTGCCTCACCAACGACCTGCGCCGCATCGGACCCGGGCAGGCGCAGTACACGCTCTGCTGCGACGAGAGCGGCGGCGTCGTCGACGACCTCATCGCGTACGTGCGCTCCGACGACGACGTGCTGCTCGTCCCGAACGCCGCCAACACCGCCGAGGTCGCCCGCCGCCTCGCCGACGCCGCCCCGAGCGGCATCGACGTCATGAACCTGCACGAGGCGTACGCGATCCTGGCCGTGCAGGGCCCGCGCTCGCCGGGCGTGCTGCGGTCGCTGGGGCTGACCGACGACCTCGCGTACATGGCGTTCGCCGAGGACGTGTGGAACGGCCACTCCGTGATCGTCTGCCGCACCGGCTACACCGGCGAGCACGGCTACGAGCTGCTCGCCCGGTGGGACGACGCGGACGCGCTGTGGGACGCGGCGCTCGACGCGGTGCGCGCGCACGACGGGCTGCCGTGCGGGCTGGGGGCACGGGACACGTTGCGGACCGAGATGGGGTACCCGCTGCACGGCCACGAGCTGTCGCTCGACATCTCGCCGGTGCAGGCGCGGGCCGGGTGGGCGGTCGGCTGGGGGAAGCCGGCGTTCTGGGGGCGCGACGCGCTGGTGGCGGAGAAAGAGCGCGGCGCGGCGCGGCTGCTCTGGGGGCTGAAGGCGACCGACCGGTCGATCCCGCGCCCCGGCATGACGGTGAGCGCCGGCGGTGACGCGGTGGGGGAGGTGACCAGCGGGACGTTCTCGCCGACGCTGCGGGTCGGGATCGGGCTGGCGCTGCTCGCCTCCGGCATCGGCACCGGCGACACGGTCGACGTGGACGTGCGCGGGCGGCAGGTGGCGATGGAGGTCGTGAAGCCGCCGTTCGTCACCGCCGCACCGAAGTGACGCGCCTCGACCAGCTGCGGCGGCTCGCGCTGGCGCTGCCGGAGACGACGGAGCAGGTCGCCTGGGAGGACCACCCGACGTTCCGGGTGCGCGACAAGATCTTCGTCATCACCGGCTTCGACGCGGGGTCGATGACCGTGAAGGCGACCCTGGAGGACCAGGAGGCGCTGGTCGCGACGCACCCGCGCGTGACGAAGGCGGCGTACGTCGGCCGGTACGGCTGGGTCTCCGTCGACCTCACCGGCAAGGGGCTGGACTGGGCGATGGTCGAGGACCTGGTGCGCGAGTCGTACCGGCTGGTCGCGCCGAAGAAGCTGGCCGCGCAGGTCGCCGCTGCTCGCCCGTAGCGGCGGGTGCCTACAGGGCGGTGACGAGCAGGACGACGGTGGCGGCGACCTCGACCTGCGCGCCGAGGACGTCGCCGTTGACGCCGCCGAGGCGGCGGACCGCGCGCCACCGCAACGCGTGCGCGGCGGCGAGCGCGAGCACCACCGCGAGCGCGAGGTGGGTGCCGCCGTGCCAGCGCCGCGCGTCGTCGTACCAGCCGGCCGCGAACGCCGCCGCCGTCGCGGCCGCCGCCCAGCCGAGCGCGACGGCACGCGGGACGGTGCCGGCGACGAGCGCGCCGAGACCGGTGGCGGACATCGGCGGCGTGCGCGGCGTGCAGGACAGCGTCGCGGCGACGCGGCCGGCGACGGTGGCGGTGACGACGGCGACGGTGGCGCGGCCGACGGTGACGCACGCGGCGAGCGAGGTCGCCTGGAGCAGCAGGACGAGCACGAGCGTGACGACCCCGAACGGTCCGACGTCGCCGCGCCGCATCACGGCCGCCGCGTCGGCGGGCCGCCGCAGCGAGCCGAGGCCGTCGGCGGTGTCGGCGAGGCCGTCGAGGTGCAGCCCGCGGGTGAGGGCGGCGAGCGTCGCGACGCCGACGGTGCCGGCGAGGACCGGCGTCGCGTCGGACGGCGCGAGCAGCCGGGTCGCGAACACCGCGGCGGCCGCGACGATCCCCAGCGCGAGCCCGACGAGCGGCGCGAGCGTCATCGCCCACCGCGCGTCGTCGCGGGTGGGGTCGGCGGCGCGGACGCGCAGGATCGTGAGCAGCGACAGCGCGAGGCGCAGCCCGCGGGTCACGCCGGCCCCGAGACGCCCGCGTCGCCGAACGTCGCCATCTCCCGCAGCACCGCCACCGCCGCGTCGAGCAGCGGCAGCGCGAGCAGCGCGCCGGTGCCCTCGCCGAGCCGCAGCGACAGGTCGAGCAACGGCTCCAGCCCGAGGTGCGCCAACGCCCTCCGGTGCGCCGGCTCGGTCGACCGGTGGCCGGCGACGAGGTACGCGGGCAGCCGCGGCGCGATCGCCGCCGCGACGACGGCGGCCGCGCCGGGCACGACGCCGTCGAGCAGCACCGGCGTGCGCCGCCGCGCGGCGCCGGCGAGGAAGCCGGTCATCGCGGCGACGTCCTCGCCGCCGACCTCGGCGAGCAGGTCGAGGGGCGCGAGCGTCGCGGCGCGCGAGCGGCGCAGCGCGTCGCGCACGACGGCGACCTTGCGCATCCAGCCCGCGTCGTCGACGCCGGTGCCGCGCCCGACCGTCTCCTGCGGCTCGGCGCCGGTGACCGCGCAGACGAGTGCCGCGGCGGCGGTGCTGTTGCCGATGCCCATGTCGCCCGCGATGAGCAGGTCGGCGCCGTTGTCGACCTCCTCGTCGGCGATGCGCAGCCCGCGCTCGAACGCCGCCTCCGCCGCCGCGCGCGTCGTCGCGGGCTCGACGGAGATGGCGCCGGACGGCCGCCCGACGCTGTCGTCCGCGACCCGCAGGCCGACGTCGTGCAGGCGGGCGAGGACGGAGGACGCGGCGCCGCCGCCGGCGATGTTCGCGACCATCTGCGCGGTGACCTCGGCCGGATACGCCGACACGCCGAGCCGCGCGACACCGTGGTCGCCCGCGAACACCACGAGCCGCCTGCGCCGCAACGGTCGCGGCGGGCACTCGCCCTGCACGCCGCAGAGCCAGACGGACAGCCCTTCGAGGCGGCCGAGCGCGCCGGGCGGCTTGGTGAGCGACGCCTGCCGCGCGAACGCCGCGTCCATCGCGGCCTCGTCCAGCGGCGGCACCTCCACGCGGCGCAACCTACTTCAGCCGCAACGGCTGCCCGGCCACCGTGAGCCAGACCTCGTCCGACTCGGCGGCGACGGCGGCGTTGAGCCGGCCGAGCGCGTCGCGGAACGCCCGCCCGCTCGCGGTGGCGGGCACGATGCCGGAGCCGACCTCGTTGCTCACGGCGACGACGCGGCGCCGGGTCCGCCGCCACGCGTCCACCAGCGCGTCCGGGTCGCCGCCGCCGGAGAGCCACAGCGTGAGGCAGTCGACCAGCAGCGGCGGGCCGTCCTCCGCGAGCAGCGCGGGCAGGTCGGCGCCCTCGACGGTGGTCCACGCGGCCGGCCGCCGCGCCCGGTGGGCGGCGACCCGCGCCGCCCACTCCGCGTCGTCGGGCACGTCGGAGGTCGCGACGTAGACGACGGACGGCTCGGCGAGCAGGCGGCGTTCGGCCTCGACCGACTTGCCGGACCGCGCGCCGCCGAGCACCAGCACCCGCCGCGCCGGCTCGCGGTCCGGCGCGGGGCCGCCGAGGACGGCGCCGTCGGGATGGACCTCGGCGCCGTAGAGCGCGAGGCGCCGGGCGAGCTCGGGCAGCGGCGGGTTGCGGTCCCCGAGGTGGGTCGCGACGACGCGCGTCCCGTCGTGCACGGCGCCGGTGCGGCGCAGCGCCGCGACCGCCTCCCCGAACGTCACCAGGTCGAGGTGGTCCCCCTTGTGCCCGCGCCAGTCGCCGAACGTCTCCTCGAGCAGCACCACGTCGAACGGCCCCTCCGGCACCTCGCGGAACGGCCCGGTGTCGGCGGCGTAGAGCAGCCGCGTCCCGTCGGGCGCGGTGAGGTCCCAGAGCAGGCACTCGCCGGTGAGCGCGTCGCCGTGGTTGGCGGGCAGCGCGCGCGCCGCGTAGCCGCCCACCGACACCGTCTCGCCCGCCGTCACCGCGCGCAGCGTCACCGGGCCGCCCGGCTCGATCCAGTGCTCGTAGCGGGCGACGGCGTTCGGCGGGCCGGCGACGACGAGCGGCGCGTCCAGCCGCGCGTACGAGCGCCACAGCATCGCCTCCGGCGCGGCGTGGTCGACGTGCGCGTGGGTGAGCAGCAGCAGCCGCACCCGGTCCAGCGCGACGCCGTGCCGGCTCGCCGCGAGCGGCACGTCCGGGCCGCAGTCGAGCAGCACGGCGTCGTCCACCAGCGCGCTCGCGTGCGCCCGCGTCACGCCCGCGCCGCGCGCCCACTCGCAGGACGCGCAGCGGCAGAACGCGCTCGGCCAGCCGGCCGCGGCACCGGTGCCGAGGAGGCGGACGTTCACGAGAACTCCGGCGTCTCGCCGAACGCCGCCCGCCGCGCCGCGCGCCGCAACGCCGCCAGCACCGGGCGGCCCACGGCCAGCAGGAGGACGACGTTGCTCACCGCCCGCACGGCGTCGAAGCCGAGCGACGAGGAGACGTGGAACGCCCAGAAGTGGCGGGCGTTGACGACGAGCGACGCGTCCGGCACGAACGCGAGCGACGACGACCCGCTGATGCCGAACGGCCAGAACCACAGGTTGAGCACGAAGCCGTAGACGAACGCCGAGACGACGCCGTAGGCGGCGAGCACGCCGAGCTCCGCCCACGGCCGCTTCGGGTGCGGCAGGAAGCCGGCGAACAGCCCGACCCACCCGGCGCCGAGCATCTGGAACGGCAGCCACGGCCCGACGCCGGCGGTGAGCAGCGCGGACGCGAACAGCGTCACGGCGCCGAGCACGAAGCCGAAGCCGCGGCCGAGCGCGTACCCGCCGAGCACGACGAGGAAGAACACCAGCTCGACGCCCGCGCCGCCGCCGGGCAGCCGCAGCCCGGCGCCGAACGCCGCGAGGACGCCGAGCATCGCGACCGCCTTCGCGTCGAGCGCGCCCTCGGACAGCTCGGCGAACAGCACGGCGAGGATCAGCGGCAGCAGCAGCACGAACAGCCACGGCGCGTCGCCGGCGTGCGCCGTGTCGACGGTCCCCTTGGGGTGCGCGAACAGCGGCCAGCAGAACGCCACCGCCCCCACCAGCGACACGAACGTCAGCGCCGCCGCGCTGCGCGGCTTCAGCGGCAGGGCGCGCACGCGGGCGCTCATGCCAGCGCCGCCGCGACCTCGTCGACGGTGAGCCAGCCGCCGCCGAGCACCTTGTTGACCTGCGGTGCGAACGCCGGGCTCTGCCGCAGCACCTCCCGCGCCGGCCCGTCGGCGACGACCTCGCCCTCCGCCATGACGACCGTGCGGTCGGCGAGCTCGGCGGCCAGCTCCACGTCGTGCGTCGACAGCACGACCGCGTGCCCGCGCGCGGCGAGGCCGCGCAGGATCGGCACCAGCCGGGTCTTGGCGGCGTAGTCGAGGCCGCGCGTCGGCTCGTCCAGCAGCAGCAACGGCGGCTCCCCGCCGAGCACGACCGCGAGCGCGAGCGCGAGGCGTTCGCCCTCGGACAGGTCGCTGGGGTGCCGGTCGCCGGGCACCCACGGCGCCAGCCGGTCCAGCACGCCGGCCGTCGTGCCGGTCGGCAGCCCCGCCTCGCGGTCGGCGGCGGCGCACTCCTCGGCGACGGTCTCCGCGTAGAGCAGCCGGCCCGGGTCCTGCGGCACCAGCCCGACGACGCGCGCCATCTCCCGTCCGGACCGCCCGTACGGGGCCCGCCCGGCGACGAGCACCCGCCCGTGCGACGGCTTGCGCAGGCCCACCAGGTGGGCGAGCAGCGTCGTCTTGCCGGCGCCGTTGCGGCCCATCAGCGCGACGACCTCGCCCGCCCGGAACGCCAGCGACACCTCGCGCAGCGCAACGAGATCGCCGTAGCGGGCGGAGAGACGTTCGGTGGCGGCGACGACCTCGCCGGCCGCCGCCGGTGCCGGGTCGGGCGACGGCAGCTCGCGCAGCGCGCCGGCCGCGCGGCGCGCGTCGCGCACCGACAGCGGCACCGGCTCCCAGCCGGCCAGCCGCGCCAGCTTGACCACCGGCGGCGCGACCGGCGCGTAGGCGAGCACCTCGCGCGGCGTGCCGGACGTGACGCTCGTCCCGTCGACGAGGACGACGCGGTCGGCGTACTGGGCGACGCGTTCCAGCCGGTGCTCCGCGAGCAGGACGGTCAGGCCGAGGTCGTGCACGAGGCGTTGCAGCGCGGCCAGCACCTCCTCCGCGGCGGGCGGGTCGAGCGCGGACGTCGGCTCGTCCAGCACCAGCACGCGCGGGTGCGCGGTGAGCACCGAGCCGACCGCGACGCGCTGCTGCTGGCCGGCCGACAGCGTCGGCAACGCCCGCCCGCGCAGCTCGGCCAGCCCCAGCAGGTCCAGCACGTCCTCGACCCGGCGGCGCATGGTGGCGGGCGCGAGGCCGAGGTTCTCCATCGCGTACGCGAGCTCGTCCTCGACGGTGTCGGTGACGAACCCGGCGTCCGGGTCCTGCCCGACGTAGCCGACGACGTCGGCCAGCTCGCGCGGCGGGTGGTCGCGGGTGTCGCGGCCGTCGACGCTGACCCGGCCGGACAGCGTGCCGCCGGAGAAGTGGGGGACCAGGCCGTTGACGGCGCGCAGCAGCGTCGACTTGCCGGAGCCGGTGCGGCCGACGACGAGGCAGAGCTCGCCCTCCGGCACCACCAGGTCGACGTCGCGCAGCGCCGGGGCGGCGGCGCCCGGGTAGGCGAACGACACGCGGTCGAAGCGGATCACGACGCCGCCCGCGGCGGGTGCGGCGCGACGAACGCCGGGACCAGCGCGACGAGGATGCCCGCGACCGCCACGAGCGGCACGGCGGGCGCGGCGATCGGGTTGGTCGACGGGTGCAGCGGGTCGCCGGCGAGCCGCCCGGCGAGCACCAGCGTGACCGGCGGCACCAGGCCGGCGACGACGACGACCCACTCCGGCCAGCGCCACACGTCGGGGCGGTACCGCGACCGTCCCGACCGCTTGGAGCCGACGACGATCGCCGCCGCGAGCAGCGCCGCGCCGAGCGCCATCACCGGGAAGCCGAGCGCCGCCGGGGCGGTCGCGTCGAGCAGGCCGTACGTGCCGACCGACACCGCGAGCAGCCCGCCGAACGCCGTCACGGCGGTGGCGCGCCGGGTGCCCGCGCCGCCCGCGCGGCGGCCGTAGCCGCGCGCGTCCATGCTGGCGGCCAGCGCGATGCTGCGGGTCAACGCGCCCTCGAGGACCGGCACGACGACGCCGCGCAGCGCGCGCGGACCGCGCACCGCCCGGCCGCGCAGCCGCCGCGCCTCGCGCACCTGCTGCGCCGACACCAGCGCCTGCGGCGCGAACGCCAGCGCCACGGTCACCGCGACGCCCGCCTCGTACAGCGCCCCGGGCAGCGCGCGGAGCAGCCGGTACGGGCTGGCGAGGGCGTTGGCGGCGCCGACGCAGGCGAGCAGCACGCCGAGACGCAGCCCGTCGTAGACCTGGCCGACGACCGCCTCGGCCGTCACCGGCCCGCCGAGCCGGATGCCGGCCAGCCAGCGCGGCGGCGTGACCTGCGGCAGCCGGAACAGCACGTGCCCCGGCAGCGGCTGCCCGAAGAGCACCTGGATGCCCATCCGGATCGCCAGCACGAACAGCCCGAGCCGCAGGAACGCCGTGTACGCCCGCGCCCACGGCGCGTCGCTGCGCCGCGCGGCGACGACGTACCCGGCGACGCCGAGCACCAGCGCGAGCACGAGGGGGTTGGTGGTGCGGGTCGCGGCGATGCCGAGGCCCACGGCCCACAGCCACCAGGCGCCGGGGTGCAGGTGGCGGGGGAGCGGCCCGGCGGTCACGGCCGCCGTCACGGCGGTCACGGCGTGCGGCGCCGGCGGACCTGCCACGCCGCGCCGCCCGCGAGCGCGAGGACCGCGGCGACGGCGAGCAGCGTGCCGAGGGGCAGGCCGTGCCGCGCGGCCTCCCCGCGCGGCGTCGCGACGCCCGGGCTCGGCGCCGCCGGGACGGGCAGCGGGTCGCCGGTGGGGGCGGCGACGACGGTCGCGCCGGGGGTCGCGGTGGCCGTCGCCGGGGCGGCGGTCGGGGACGCCGTCGCGCCCGGGGCGGCGGGCGCCGAGGTGGCGGCGTTCGACGCGTGGTGCCCGGTGGTGCTCCTGGTCGCGGGCGCGGTGGAGGCGGTGGTGCCACCGCCCGGCGCGGGCGGGGCGGTGGTGCGCGGCGGCGCCGTGGCGGGCTTCGGGCAGGCGGGCGGCGCCGCGCGGGGGGCGAGGCGTTCCTTGAACGCGTGGTAGCGGAAGCCGAGCGCGTCCAGGCAGCCGTCGCCGTCCGCGTCCTCCGCGGCGTACGACGCGACACCCTGCGACGAGTACTCCCACGTGCCGTGCCGCCACAGCCAGAACGACCAGTACGGCTCGGTCCCGTGGTCGCCGCAGCCGCTCTCCGGGTAGCCGTCGATCGCGCAGAGGAAGCCGGACGAGCTGTACCGCGCGCGGCCGGCGAGGAACGACGCGGCGGCGTCGCCCTCCCCGCCCGGCACGCAGCGGGAGTCCGGGCCGGCGGGCGCGCCGGCCATGGTGCCGTAGTCGACGACGACGGTGACGCACGACGCCGCGCGCGCGGCCCCGGGGACGGCGAGCAACGCCGCCCCGGTCACCGCGCCCGCGAGCGCCGCGCGCAGCCGCATTCGCCTAGCCCCGCCGCCGCGCGAGGCGGGCGCCGCCGAGCGCGAGCAGGCCGTAGCCGACCAGCCCGAGCCCGAACACGACCTGCCCGGTGGCGTCCCACGGCTTCGCGCCGACCGGGCCGGTGTCGGGCAGCTCCGGCACCGGCGCGGCCGCGACCGCGCGGGTCGGGGCCGCGGTCGGCTTCGGCGCCGCCGGGGTCACGACCGCGGTCGGCGTGGGGGTCGCCGTCGGCGCGGTCACCGCGGCCGGGAGCAGCGGCAGCGTGTCGGCGAGCGTCGCCGGCGCGAGCGGGAACGTCTTGCCCGCCAGCGCGGGGACCGCCTGCACGGTGGCGTAGGCGTTGGCGGTGAGCTTGCCGCCCGCGCCCGCCTGGAACGCGAAGGCGCCCGCCGTCGTCGCGGGCGGGTTCGGGAGCTGGAGCGACAGCAGGAACGAGTACGGCGTCCCCTGCGGCGCGGCCCAGTCGCCGAGGTCCTCGCCGAGCGCGAGCAGCGCCTGGATCGCGAGCGCGGTGGAGTTGGCGTCGCTGCCGAAGCCGGGGACGAAGCCGAAGCCGCCGTCGGCGTTCTGCGCGTCGGCGAGGAAGTCGCGCGGGTCGTACGCCGGCGTCGCGCCGACCGCGGCGAGCGCCTGCGTCGCGACCGCGGTGCCGTTGCTGTCCTCGCCGACGAACGAGGTGAAGTCGAACGCCGGGCAGGCCGCCGCCTGGTCCGGCCGGTTGCCCATCCAGCCGCCGTCCGCGCACTGCTCGGCGGTCAGCCAGGCGACCGCGTCGGCGTTGGTCTGGCCGACGGCGTCGAGCGCGAGCAGCGCGAGTCCCTGCCGGTACGCGCCGTCGTACGTCGCGTCCTGCGCGCCGAACAGCCCCTTGTCCGCGCCGGTCGTCTGCTGCGTCGCGAGCAGCCGCGTGACGAGCGCGGCCGGGTCCAGCCCGCGCGCGTGCGCGACGAGGATCAGCGCCGCGAGCGCCGCCGGGCGGTCGTGCGAGTCGGCGTCGACGACGTAGGCGTCGACGTGGCTCATCAGGTACGACGTCGCCGCGGCCGCCTGCTCCTCGCCGATGCCGGCGGCGACGAGCGCGAGCACGCCGAGGGCGGTGGTGTTGTAGTCGGGGCCGCCGAGACCGCTGACGTAGCCGGTGGCGTCGAGCTGGCGGCCGACCCAGCCGGCGCCGTACTCCGCCGCCTGCTGCGGCGTGATCGTGGTGGCGGCGTGCGCCGGGCCGGTGACGGCGAGGACGCCGGCGAGCGCGAGGCCGGCGGTGAGCGAGCGACGGAGCACCCGGGGGTTCCCTTCGGGAGGTCGGTGCGGCGCGCGACCCCGGGAACGACGACGCCCCCTGGCGCCTGCGCGCGAGAGGGGGCGGTATCGGGTGTTCGACCCGGGCTCCTGCCCCGCATTCCACGACGGTTGTCAGTGGAGCCTGTGCGGCGCCGGCGGTGTTCCGGCTCGCCCGGTCGGACCGGGCCTACGGTTGCGGGACAGCGCCGGACTTCGACCGGCTTCCCCGCGGGCGTCGCGGTGTGGAGTTGTCGCGGCGACAGTAGCACCCCCCCTTGCGGGGCGCCGCGCGATCCGTACCCTCCGTGGTCCCGGCTCGTCCGTCGCGTCCCGAAAGGCTCCCCGTGCGCCGTCTCCTCGTCCCGCTCGCCGCCGCCGCCGCCGCGCTCGTGCCGTTGACCGGCACCGCCTCCGCCACCACGCTCCCGCAGGTCGCCCGCGGCTCCTGCTACCTCGAGGTCGAGAGCAGCGCCAGCAGCTGCGTCGTCGTGCTCGACCGGAGCAACCCGAGCGAGGTCGACCTGTTCGTCGACGACGGCACCGGCTCGCTGACGATCAGCTGCGCGAGCGGCTTCTCCTGGAGCGCGAGCGGCGGCTACGGCACGTACTGGGAGCAGTGGTACCACGGCACCGTCGACGTCTGTCAGTTCACCGTCACCGCCCTCGCCGGCGTCTCCGCGGGGTACGTCGGCTAGCCTGCGGCGCCATGAGCTGGCGCTGGACGTACGAGTGGGCGGGCGAGCCGAGCGGGAGCGAGGAGTTCCCGACGCAGGCGGACGCGGAGGCGTGGCTCGGCGGCGCGTGGCGCGACCTGCTGGACCTGGGCGTGCCCGCGGTGACGCTGACCGAGGACGGCACCACCGTCTACGGCCCGATGAGCCTCGAACCCGCGTAACGACCCCCCTTTGCGCGGCGCCCGCGGGTCCGTACCGTGTCGCGGATGCGCCCGACCTCGGCCCTCGCCGCCGCCTCCGCCGCCTGCGCGCTCGTCGCGCTCGCTCCCGGCTCCGCCGCCGCGGCCGTGCGGCCGTCGCGCGTCGAGCTGCGGACCTGCGACCTCGACGCGACCGACGGCTTCGACTCGTGCACGGTGATCCTTGACCGCAACCCGGCCGGCGAGGTCGGCGTCGAGACGTGGTCCGGCTGGGGCAGCCTCGACATCGCGTGCGAGGTCAGCGGCTTCCACTGGCACGCCGAGGGGACCTACGGCTACGAGTGGACGACGTTCCCGCACGTCGCCGACGTCTGCCACGTCGAGGTCCAGGCCATCGACGGCCACACCACCGGCTACGTCATCTAGGGCGTGTCTCACGACTCCGCTGGCCTGCTGCGCGACGCCCAGCGCGGCACCTCGCTGCGTTGTCGTTGTCGCCGATAGCGCTGCTATCGGCTCCTCCTCCGCCTTGCGATGCACCGCCCTGGACGCCGCTCGCGACGGCCGGGAGTCGCGAGACACGCCCTAGGCCGCCGGCTCGACCGGCTTGCCCCGCCAGACGCGCGGGCGGGGGAGGCGCTGGCGGCGGAATTGCGTGTTGCGCGCCACGCCGTACCAGAGCAGCGAACGCCGCCGGTCCTTCGTGCCGTCCGGCCACCGCTCGTCCAGCGCGGCGCCGACGGCGCGGCCGGCCGCCATCGAGTCGAGCACGATGACGCCGACGACCAGCGGCAGCAGGATCACCGAGCCGAAGAACCGCGTCGGCACCGTCGGGACCAGCGACACGGCGACGCCGAGCACCCACAGCGGCAGCGCGGTCCACGCGAACGACCGCCGCGCGTCCACGACGTCGCGGACCAGGGCGCGCTCGGGGCCGGCCGCCATCGGCGGGTAGTTGCGCTCGTCGCCGGTGCGCATCGCCTCGCGCATCGACACCCGCGCCGACGAGCCGGACGCGGGGCGGCGGCCGGCGCCGGCGCGCGGCTGCACGACCGGCTGGCGCCGGGCGGCGCGCGCCGCCGACCGCTTCGGCGTCGGGCGGCCCTTCGTCTCCGGCAACGTCAGTCCCCGGTGACCGGCTGGTCGGCCAGCGCGAGCATCCGGTCCAGCGCGACCCGCGCCCAGCGGCGCGTCTCCGCGTCGACCACGATCTCGTTGACGACCGTGCCGCCGACCAGGCTCTCCAGCGCCCACACCAGGTGGGGCAGGTCGATGCGGTTCATGGTCGAGCAGAAGCAGACGGTCTTGTCGAGGTAGCTGACCGGCTTGTCCGGGAACTCGTGGGCGAGCCGGTTGACGAGGTTCAGCTCGGTGCCGATCGCGAACGCCGTCCCGCTCGGGGCCTCGCGCACGGTGCGGATGATGTACTCGGTCGAGCCGACGAGGTCGGCGGCCTGGACGACCTCGTACCGGCACTCGGGGTGCACCAGCACGGTCACGCCCGGCACCCGCTCGCGCACCTCGACGACGTTGTCGTACGAGAACCGCCCGTGCACCGAGCAGTGGCCCTGCCAGAGGATCACCTTGGCGTCGCGGAGCTGCTCCGGCGTGAGGCCGCCGTTGTCGCGGCGCGGGTTCCACAGCACGCAGTCGTCGAGCGTCAGGCCGAGCTCGCGGACGGCGGTGTTGCGGCCAAGGTGCTGGTCCGGCAGGAACAGCACCTTCGTCCGCTGCTCGAACGCCCACTCCATGGCGCGGCGCGCGTTGCTCGACGTGCAGACCGCCCCGCCGTGCCGGCCGGTGAACGCCTTGATGTCGGCGGAGGAGTTCATGTACGTGAGCGGCACGACGTCGTCGGCGACGCCGGCGTCGGTCAGCGCGTCCCAGCAGTCCTCGACCTGGTCGATCGCCGCCATGTCGGCCATGGAGCAGCCGGCGGCGAGGTCGGGGAGGACGACGCGCTGGTGCTCGGCGGTGAGGATGTCGGCGGACTCGGCCATGAAGTGCACGCCGCAGAAGACGACGTACTCGGCGTCCGGCCGCGCCGCCGCCTCCTGCGCGAGCTTGAACGAGTCGCCCGTCACGTCGGCGAACTGGATGACCTCGTCGCGCTGGTAGTGGTGCCCGAGCACGAACAGCCGGTCGCCGAGCGTCGCCTTCGCCTTGCGCGCGCGCTCGACCAGCGTCGGGTCGCTCGCGGGCGGCAGGTCGCCGGGGCAGACGGTGCCGCGCTCGGAGTCGGCGAGGGCCTCGCGGCCCATCAGCAGCAGCGCGACGGGGGTCGGAGCGGGGGTGATGGTCATCGCGGTCGAGTCTCCCACGCCTGGTGCAACGCGTTCCGGCGAACGGGGCTTCCCGCCGCGCGGCGCGGAGGGCCAGACTGCGGCGGCATGCGGGTGCTCGTCGCGCCGGACTCGTTCGGCGGCACGCTGACCGCGGCCGAGGCCGGGGCGGCGATCGCCGACGGCTGGCGCCGCCGCCGCCCCGACGACCGGGTGACCGTGCTGCCGGTCGGCGACGGCGGGCACGGGACGCTCGACGCGCTGCGCGCGCTCGGCGAGGTGCGCGCGACGGCGGTCGAGGACGCGTTGGGCCGGCGGGTCGACGCGGAGTGGCTGCTGCTGCCGGGCGGGACGGCGTTCGTGGAGAGCGCGGCGGCGTGCGGGCTGCACCTGCTGGCGCCGGAGGAGCGGGACCCGCTCGCGGCGACGACCGCGGGCGTCGGCGACCTCGTCTGCGCCGCGCTCGGCGCCGGGGTCCGCCGCGTCGTCGTCGGGGTCGGCGGCACCGCGACCGTCGACGGCGGCGCCGGCTGCGCGCAGGCGCTCGGCGCCTGGCTGCTCGACGCGGCCGGGCACCCGCTGCCGCCCGGCGGCGCCGCGCTGGCCCGGCTGGACCGGGTCACCCTGGACGACCTCGACCCGCGGCTGCGCGACGTCGAGGTGGTGGTCGCCGCCGACGTCGACAACGCCCTGCTCGGCGCGGACGGCGCGGCGTACGGGTACGGCCCGCAGAAGGGCGCCGACGCCGCCGCGGTGGCCGCGCTGGACGCGGCGCTGGCCCGGTGGGCGGAGGTGCTGGACCGCGACGTCCCCGGCGCCGCGGGCGTCGCGGCGCGGCCGCACGCCGGCGCGGGCGGCGGGCTCGCGGCCGGGCTGATGGCGGTGTGCGGCGCCCGCGCCGAGCCGGGCGCCGGCGTCGTGCTGGGGCTGCTCGGCGTGGCCCGGCAGGTCGCGAAGGCCGACCTGGTCGTGACGGGGGAGGGGGCGTTCGACTGGCAGTCGCTGCGCGGCAAGGCCCCCGGCGCGGTCGCGCGCACCGCCGCCGCCGAGGGGCTGCCGTGCGTCGTCGTCGCCGGGCAGGTCAGCGGGGGCCGCCGCGAGCTGGCCGCCGCGGGCGTGGACGCGGCGTACGCCGCCGCCGACCTGGCCGGCAGCGTCGAGGAGTCGATGGCGGCGCCGGGCGAGTGGCTGGCCGAGCTCGCCGCGCACGTCGCCGGCGAGTGGAGCCGCTAGGCCTGCGAGATCGTCACGCCCGCCGGCAACGGCGCCGCCGCCAGCGTCGCGCCGAGCAGCCGGAGGTGCTTCGCGTCGCCGCCGCTGATCTGCGCGACCGGCTCGGTGATGCGTTCCTGGATGGTCGGCGCGCTCTCGGCGACGCCGTCGACGACGAACGCCACCTGCCGGCCGACGAGCTTCCCGGTCAGGGCCGCCCACGCGGCCGCGTCGCGCAGCTCGAGCCGCACGACCGGCAGGCCGGTGGCGACCCCGCC
>DASTMB010000002.1 GCA_035714365.1 Mycobacteriales bacterium
CGGGGATAACAGGCTGATCTTGCCCAAGAGTCCATATCGACGGCATGGTTTGGCACCTCGATGTCGGCTCGTCGCATCCTGGGGCTGGAGTAGGTCCCAAGGGTTGGGCTGTTCGCCCATTAAAGCGGTACGCGAGCTGGGTTTAGAACGTCGTGAGACAGTTCGGTCCCTATCCGCCGTGCGCGTAAGAGACTTGCGAAGAGCTGTCCCTAGTACGAGAGGACCGGGACGGACGAACCTCTGGTGTGCCAGTTGTACCGCCAGGTGCACTGCTGGTTAGCTACGTTCGGCAGGGATAACCGCTGAAAGCATCTAAGCGGGAAGCTCGCTTCAAGATGAGGTCTCCCACAGGGTCAACCTGGTAAGGCCCCCGACTAGACCATCGGGTTGATAGGCCGGAAGTGGAAGCGTGGTAACACGTGCAGCTGACCGGTACTAATAGGCCGAGGGCTTGGCCTCAAACATGCTACGCGTCCACTGTGCGGTTCCCGAGTTGCGGTCGTTGACGGCCCGACAACTCCATAGCGTTCGGCGGCCATAGCGAAGGGGAAACGCCCGGTCCCATTCCGAACCCGGAAGCTAAGCCCTTCAGCGCCGATGGTACTGCGCGGGAGACTGCGTGGGAGAGTAGGACGCCGCCGGCATACTTCCTCGACGAGGGTCACTCCGGTGGCCCTCGTCGTGGTTTCTGGAGGAGTTCATGGCAGAGCAGCCCCCGCGCCGTTCCGGCGCGCCGCGCGGCGGCGGCCCCCGCAAGGCGGCCGCACCGCGGTCCGGGGACGCGCGTTCCGCCGGCGCCCCGCGCACGGGTGGCGCGCCCCGTTCCGGCGGCGCCCCGCGTGCCGGTGGCGCGCCGCGCGCCGGCGGTGCCCCATCCACGGGAGGCACCTCCCGAGGTGCCTCCCCGCGTACGGGCGGCGCACCTCGCACCGACGGCACTCCTCGTGCTGGCGGTGCGCCGCGGAGCAGCGCCCCGCGTACCGGCGGCACCCCCCGCACCGGCAGCGCCCCCAGGACCGACCGACCGGCCCGCACCGACGGTCCGCGTAGCGGCAGCCCGCGCGCGGAGCGCCCACGCACCGACGGTGCGCCCCGATCCGGCGCCCCCCGCACCGGCGGCGCGCCCCGCGGCGCCACCTCCCGCCCGCCGCGCACCGACTCGCGCCCACAACGCACCGACTCGCGTCCGCCACGCACCGACTCCCGCCCGCCCCGCCCGAGCGGACCGCCGCTGCCGCCGGACGCCGACCCCCGGCTGCTGCCGGCGGAGGTCCGGCGCGAGCTGCGTGGGCTCCAGCCCGGCACCGCCGAACGTGTCGCCGGCCACCTGGTCGCCGCCGGGCAGCTCATCGACGAGGACCCGTCGCTGGCCTACGAGCACGCGAAGGCCGCCAAGGCGCTCGCGGCGCGGGTCGGCGCGGTCCGCGAGGCGTCCGGCGTCGCCGCCTACCAGGCCGGCGACTACGCGGCCGCGCTCACCGACCTCAAGGCGGCGCGGCGGATCACCGGCCTGCCGGACCACCTGCCGTTGCTCGCCGACTGCGAGCGCGCCCTCGGCCGCCCCGACCGTGCCCTCGCCGTCACCAACGACCCCGAGCGGGCGCGGCTGGACCGCGCGGCGCAGGTCGAGCTGGCGATCGTCGCGTCCGGCGCGCGCCGCGACCTGGGTCAGCCGGAGGCGGCGGTGCTGGCGTTGCAGGGCCCGGAGCTGGACAGCGACGCGGTGGAGCCGTGGACGGTGCGGCTCTGGTACGCCTACGCCGACGCGCTGCTCGCGGCCGGGCGCCGCGACGACGCGACCTCCTGGTTCACGGCGACGGCGACGATCGACGAGGACGGCGAGACCGACGCCGACGAGCGCGTCGCGGAGCTCAGCCGGCCAGCGGAGGCGTAGCGCCGGCGGCGTCGCCGAAATCGTACGTCCGGCCCTCGACCCGGTCCAGCCAGCGGTTGATGCCGACGATGTTCGCCGCGAACGAGTTGAGGCGTTCGAACTTCTCGTCCAGCTCGGGGTCCTGACGGATGGCGGCGTACCGCTCGGCGGTGCGTTCGCGGACCAGGCCGACGGCGTGGTCGAGGTCGAGCTCGTTGCCGCGGGCCTCGCCGACCAGCTCCACCCACAGCCGCAGCTCCTCCTCGGAGCGGTCGAGGATGTCCTCGACGTGGTCGACCGGCCCGTAGTGGCTGAACAGCAGCCGGGCCGGCCGCATGTCGCGGAACGCTCGCAACGACGCCAGCGCGACCTTGAGGTCGAAGTCCGGCGGCGGCGTCGCCGGGCGGACGATGTCCGCCTCGGGCACGTAGATGCCGGCGGCGTCGCCGACGTAGAGGTCGCCGGTGGATTCGTCGAACAGCGCGACGTGATGCTTGGCGTGCCCGGGGGAGTAGCGGACGAGCAGGTCGCGGCCGTTGCCGAGGTCGACGCGGGCCTGGTCGCCGACGGCGCGGACGCGTTCGGCCGGCGTGGGGAGCAGCGGGCCGAACACCTCGTCCATCAACGGCCCGTACACCCGCTGGGCGCTGGCCATGAGCTTCGCCGGGTCGACGAGGTGCCGGGCGCCGAGCTCGTGCACGACGACCTCGGCGTTCGGGTACAGGCCGGCCACGTCGCCGACGCCGCCGGCGTGGTCGAGGTGGATGTGCGTGACGACCACGGTGGCCAGGTCGCCGGGGCCGAGGCCGTGCGAGGCCAGCGCCTCTCGCACGATCGGCGCGGACCGGGCGGTGCCGGTCTCGACCAGGCACGGCCGCTCGCCGAGCACGAGGTAGCCGGCGGTGATGCCGGAGTAGCCGGACATCAGGGTGTCGATGGTGTGGACGCCGCCGCCGAGATCCTGCGTCAACAGGCTCGATTCGTTGTCCACAGATGCCGTCCCGCCGCTCGTCCGAGGTCCGCCGCCGACCCATCCTAGGACGGGAGCCGCGACCGCCAGCGTCGCGGGGGACGGAGGTGCAGCGGTGCCGGACGAGGCGGCGGACGACGTGCGCAACGAGGTCCGCTTGGTGGGGCGGCTGGCCGCGCCGGGGGAGGAGCGGGCGCTGCCCAGCGGCGACGTGCTGGTGTCGTTCCGGGTGGTGGTCGCGCGGCCGCCCGGGGCGCGGGCGGCGCGGTCGCCGGCGGTGGACACGATCGACTGCGCCGCGTGGACCGGCGGGGTGCGGCGGACGGTGCTCGGCTGGGCGGCCGGCGACGTGGTCGAGGTGACGGGCGCGCTGCGGCGGCGGTTCTGGCGCGCGGGCGCCGGGGCGGCGAGCCGGACGGAGGTGGAGGTGCTGCGGGCCAAGCGGGTCGCCAAGGCGCCCGCTCCGCCGTAGCCGGGTCAGGCGTCCGCGTAGGCGCGCAGCAGCAGGCCGGTGCGGGGCTTCGGCGTGAAGAACGTCGACTTCCGCGGCATCCGCTCGCCCGCCGCCGCGACGGCGATGACCGCCTCGACGGGCGTGGCGTTGAGCAGCAGCGCGGTGCCGCCCTGCTCGGCGGCGGCCGCCTCGGCGGCCGGCGCGTCGTGCTGGAACCACACGTGCCGCTCGTCGTCCACGACCTGCCAGACCGAACGGATGAGGAGGTGGTGCGCGACGGTGACGTCGAGCGCCCGCCAGGCGGCCGACGACTCGCCCGGCACCGCGGCGGCCAGTGCCGCCTGGTCGGGGTCGGTGACCAGCCACCGGCCTTCCGGCCCGGCGAGCACGAACGCGGGACCGCCCTTGCCTGCGTTCGCCAGCGCGTCGAGCGCCTCGTCCAGGCCGCCGTCGAGCCGGCGCACGGTGAACGCGGCCTCCGCGCGGCGCGCGGCCTCGGCGGCGGGCAGGCCGGGCACGACGCGGTGGATCGGGTGCACCTGGGGGCCGAACGCCGTCGCGTCGACGAGGAAGGCCAGCCCGAAGTCCCACGGGCCGGGGCCGTCGCCGGCGGCGTGGCGGTGGGCCTGGTGCTGCCGGAAGTTCGCGTACCGGTGGTGACCGTCGGCGATGACGGCGCGGCGGGTGTGCAGGTCGGCGGCGACGGCGGCCAGGATCTGCGGGTCGGTGATCGCCCACAGCCGGTGCGACACGCCGTCGTCGGTGGTGGCGGTGGCGATCGGCTCGTGGCCGCCGACGTCGCTGACGACCGCCGACGCGACGCCGCCGCCGTCGTAGACGAGGTAGATCGGCTCGGTGTTGCACTGGGTGGCGGCGGTGAGCGAGACGCGGTCGCCGACGATGCCGGACATGGTGTTCTCGTGCGGCAGCACGATGCCCGCGTCCGGGTCGACCAGCGCCAGGGCGCCGACCAGGCCGCGGGTGACGGTCTCGCCGTCGGCGAGCTCGTACGCGTACAGCGCGGGCTCGGCGTCGGGGCGCAGCACGCCCTCCGCCCGCCACCGGCCGAGCAGCGTGGCGGCCGCGTCGTAGCGCGTCCCGCCGCCGTCCTCGGGCTCGCGTGGCAGGATGAGACGGACGACGTTGTACGGGCTGAGGCTCTCGTAGTGCCGCACCCCGGCGTCGTCGATGACGTCGTACGGCGGCGACGTGAGCGGCCCCAGCGGGCCGGTGACCGTCTCGTCGTACCGCAGGGCACGGAACGGCGCCAGCTCCAGACCGCTGGGAGAGGGGACGGCAGGCTCGGCCGGGGAGGTCATGCCGCGCATCGTACGACCGCCCGCGCGCCACCCGGCGCCGGGGCCGCGAACGACGGAAGCCGAGGAGGCGACAATGGCCGACGACGAGTGGGACGACGAGGACCAGCCCGCCCGGCCGCCGTTCGCCGACCTGCCCCCGCCACCGCCGGACGTGGTGCCGTCGGGCGAGGTCTACGACTGGTACCAGCGCGGCGTGACCCTGCTCCAGAACGGCGACCTGCACGCCGCCGTCGAGGTCCTCTCCCGCGCGAGCAGCGCGGTGCCGGACTCGCGGTCGGTGCTCGAGGCGCTGGCGCGGGCACAGTTCGACGCGGGGATGTTCGCCGAGGCGAAGGTGAGCTTCGAGAAGATCGTCGCCGTGAACCCGGCCGACGACTACGCGCAGTTCGGGCTCGGCCTCGCGGCGGCGCGGGTCGACGACCTGGACACGGCGATCGAGCACCTCGCGCTGGCGGCGGCGATGCGGCCGGACATCGCCTACTACGCGACGGCGCTGCGCGGGGCGCGCGCGACCAAGGCCGCCCGCCGGTGACCCTGCGCGGCTGCGCGCAGCCGCTCTGCGAGGCCTACGACGCGGCGCTGCTCGACCTCGACGGCGTCGTCTACCGCGGCACCGAGCCGGTACCGGGCGCGGCGGCGGCGGTCGCGGCGGCGCGGGCCGCCGGGATGGAGGTGGCGTTCGTCACCAACAACGCCTCCCGCACGCCCGAGGCGGTCGTCGCGCACCTGGCGTCGGTCGGCGTGCCCGCGCGGGCGGACGAGGTCGCGACGGCGGCGCAGGCGGCGGCGACGCTGCTGCGCTCGCACGTGCCGGCCGGCGCGCGGGTGTTGGTCACCGGCGGCGAGGGGCTGCGGGTGGCGGTGGCGGCGGCCGGGTTCGCGGTCGTGGCGAGCGCCGTCGACGCGCCGGCCGCGGTGGTGCAGGGCTACGACGCCGGGCTCGGGTACGCGGACCTGGCCGAAGCGGCGCTGGCCGTCCGCCGCGGCGCGACCTGGGTCGCCTCGAACCTCGACGCCACCATCCCCACCGCTCGCGGCGAGCTGCCCGGCAACGGCGCGCTGGTCGCCCTGGTCGCGCACGCCACCGGCCGCCGCCCGGACGCCACCGCCGGGAAGCCGGAACGCGCGTTGCACGAGGAGTCGGTGCGGCGCGTGGGGGCGCGGCGGCCGATCGTGGTCGGCGACCGGCTGGACACCGACGTCGAGGGCGCGAACCGCGTCGGCTGCGACAGCCTGCTGGTGCTGACGGGGGTGACCGACGAGGCGGCGTTGCTGGCGGCGCCGCCGGAGCGGCGGCCGACGTACGTGGGGCGCGACCTCGGCGCGCTGCTCGTCGCGCACCCGCCGGACGACGGGCTGGCCGGCCTGCGCGAACGCTGCGCCGCGGCGTGGGCGGGCTAGAGGAGGCTGCGGAGCTTCAGCAGGTCGGTGATGCTCGCGTCGACCTTGACCCGGCCGGACGCCCAGGCGGCGGGGAAGCTCAGCTCGCCCTTCGTCAGGGCGACGAGGTCGTCGCTCGACGCCTTGAGCCGGATCTGCCCCTCGTGGCGGCCGCCGCGGGTGATCTCGGTCAGCCCCTCGGCGCCGAGCCGCCCGGTGAAGCACTCCTTGAGGTCGGACACCCACAGGCTGACCGTGCGGTCGACGCTGTGCTGCTCGAGCGCGTCCGCGTCGACCGAACGCAGCATGGCGGCGAGGTCGTGCAGCGCCGCCTCGCACTCCTCGACCGTCGCCATGCGCGAACGCTACCCCAGCGCGGCGTGCCCGTACCGTGGGCGCGCTCCGGTAGCGTGAGGCGACCGGTGGACCCGTTCCGGAGGAGCCGAACCGTGCGTGACGCGCTGAAGAACTACCTCGCCCTCGCCAGCGGCCTCACCGAGGTCGGCCGCCAGCGCGCGGTCGCCGCGGCGAAGGCGCTCGTCGCCCAGGGCGAGGCCACCGCCGAGCAGGTGGGCGACCTGGCCGAGGACCTGATCCAGACCAGCCGCAACAACCGCGACACGATCACCGCGCTGGTCCGCAACGAGGTCGACAAGGCGCTCTCGCGCGTCGGCCCGGCGACCGCCGACGAGGTGCAGCGGCTGACCCGGCGGCTGCAGTCGCTGGAGGCGGCGTTGCGCGGGTCGGGCGACGAGGGCGGCGCCGCCGCGGCGCCGGCCAAGGCCGCCGCGAAGCCCGCGACGAAGGCGGGGGCGGCCGCGAAGCCGGCGGCGCCGGCCAAGGCCGCGGCGAAGCCCGCGCCCGCCAAGCCCGCGGCCGCGAAGCCCGCGCCCGCGAAGGCCGCGCCGGCCAAGGCCGCGAAGCCCGCCGCCGCGAAGCCGGCGGCCAAGGCCGCGACGGCGCCCGCCAAGACCGCCGCCAAGCCGGCCAAGAAGCCCGCGAAGGGCGCCGGCTCGTGAGCGAGGCCCCGGCCGAGGTCAACGCCGGCGTGACCGACGCCGCCACGGATGCCACCACTGACGAGGCGACCGCGGCCGCAGCGGCGGAGGTCGCCGTCGTCCGCGCCGCCCGCGAACGCCTCACCGCCCTCGACGGCACCCCGGTCGCCGGCCACGTGGCCGTCTACGACGAGGTGCACGACGTCCTCCAGGGGACGCTCGCGGGGCTCGGCTCGTAGGCGTGCCGTGGTCCACCGGGCGCGCCTCGACGCGGAGCTCGTCCGCCGCGGCCTGGCCCGCAGCCGGGAGCAGGCCGCGGCCGTGATCGCGGCGGGCCGCGTCCGCGTCGGCGGCCTGGTCGCCACCAAGCCCGCGACCGGCGTCGACCCCGGCGCGTCCGTCACCGTCGACACCGGCGACGCCGAGGAGTACGTGAGCCGCGGCGGGCACAAGCTGGCCGGCGCGCTGGACGCGTTCGCGGCGTCCGAACCTCCCCTTCAGGTCGAGGCGCGCCGGGCGCTGGACGCCGGAGCCTCGACGGGAGGGTTCACCGACGTGCTGCTGCGCCGCGGCGCGGCGCACGTGGTCGCGGTGGACGTCGGCTACGGGCAGCTCGCCTGGTCGTTGCGCACCGACGAGCGGGTGACCGTGCTTGACCGGCAGAACGTGCGCGACCTCACCCCCGACGTCACCGGCGACTGGATCGGGCCGGTGGACCTGGTGGTGGCGGACCTGTCGTTCATCTCGCTGACGACGGTGCTGCCGGCGCTGCGCTCGGTGGCGGCGCCCGCGGCGGACTTCGTGCTCATGGTGAAGCCGCAGTTCGAGGTCGGGAAGGACAACGTCGGCAGCGGCGGCGTGGTCCGCGACCCGGCGCTGCGCGTGTCGGCGATCCGCAAGGTCGCGGACGCGGCGCGCGCGGAGGGGCTCGGCACGCGCGGCGTCGTCGCCAGCCCGCTGCCCGGCCCGGCGGGCAACGTCGAGTACTTCCTCTGGCTCAACGCCGCCGCCCCGCCGCTGGACCCGGCGGACGCGGAGCTGGCCGTCGCGGAGGGGCCGGCATGAGCGAGCGCGAGGTGCTGCTCGTCGTGCATACCGGCCGGCCGGCGGCGTGCGAGGCGGCGGCGACGTTCGCGACCGCGCTGGGCGCGGCCGGGCTGGGCGTGCGGCTGCTCGCCGAGGAGGCGCGCGACCTGGCGATCGGCGGCGCGACGACCGTCGACGGGCCGGACGCGGCGGCTGGCGCGGAGCTGGTGCTGGTGCTCGGCGGCGACGGCACTCTGCTGCGCGCCGGCGAGCTGGCGCGGCCGGCGGGCGTGCCGTTGCTGGGGGTCAACCTCGGGCACGTCGGCTTTCTCGCCGAGATCGAGCCGGAGGGGCTGGAGCACACCGTCCGTCACGTGGAGGCCCGGACCTACACGGTGGAGGAGCGGCTCACGGTCGACGTGACGGTGAGACACGCCGGCGCGGTCATCCACACCGACTGGGCGCTGAACGAGGCGAGCGTGGAGAAGGCCGCCCGCGAACGCATGATCGAGGTGATCGCGGAGGTCGACGGGCGGCCGCTGTCGCGGTACGGCTGCGACGGGCTGGTGCTGGCGACGCCGACCGGCAGCACGGCGTACGCGTTCTCGGCGGGCGGGCCGGTGGTGGCGCCGGACGTGGCGGCGTTGCTGCTGGTGCCGATCAGCGCGCACGCGCTGTTCGCGCGGCCGGTCGTGGTCGGGCCGGAGTCGGTGATCGCGGTGGACCTGCTCGACGGCGGCGGCGGGGCGGTGCTGTTCTGCGACGGGCGGCGGACGTTCGAGCTGCCGGCGGGCGCGCGGGTCGAGGTGCGCCGGGGGGCGCTGCCGATCCGGCTGGCGCGGATCCACGCGACGCCGTTCACGGCGCGGCTGGTGCAGAAGTTCGACCTGCCCGTCGAGGGCTGGCGTGGCTAGCGGGTGAGCTTCCAGTCGGCGTCGACGATCGCGTAGAGCTTGCGCATCAGCCGGGCCGACCCGGCGCCGTTGAGGTGGATGCCGTCGCGGGCGCGGACGAGCTGGCCGTCGACGAACGCGTCGTAGTGCCCGCCGGGCGCGAAGTCGTTCCAGATGTCGACGAACGTCACCCCCGGCACGGCCGCGGCCGCCCGGGCGAGCGCGTCGTCCATCTGCCGGTACAGGCCGGTGAGGCGGGCGGACTTCGCGATCGGCATGCCCACCCAGTAGACGTGCCGCCGCCCGCCGCCGGTGAGCACCTGCATCATGATCGTGGCGCGCCGCTGGTACTCGGCGACCCACTCCGGCGACCCCTCGTGCAGGATCTTCCCGCCGGGCAGCGTGATGCCCTGGCCGTCGTTGCCGCCGATCATGAAGATGACGGCCTCGGGGTCGCGCTTGGCCATCTGCTCCTGCGCGTACTTCGGCCAGTTGAGGACGTCGGCGCGCACGAGGCCGGTGCCGTACTTGACCTCGAACTCGCCGTCGAGGGCGTGGGTCGGGTCGCCCTCCTTGAGCAGCTTCGGGGCCATGAACTCGATCATCGAGTCGCCGGTGACGAACAGCCTCAGCGGCGCGGCCGGCGACACGTCGCGGAACGCCGACACCGCGGGCGTGGCGGTCGCGCCCGGCGACGGCGACCCGGTGGCGCCGGGGGAGGCGGTCGGCAGCGTGCCCTCCGGCGGCTCGAACGCGCCCCCGTCGTCGCCGGTCGTGTCGCGGCCGAGCGCGCGGTCGATGCTCGCCCGCGGCCGGTCGGTGCGCAGGAAGTGCGCGACCGAGTCGACCGGGCGGGCCACCGCGAGCAGCGCGGTGCGCTGCCAGCCGAGCGGCATCGTCTCGGCCGCGTGCACGAACCGGCCGGAGTTGAACAGCGCCGCCAGCCCCAGCGCCACGAGCATGACGAGCAGCACCTTGCCCGCGGGCAGCGTCCGGATCCCCTCGGCCGTCGTGAGGGGGTCCTCGCGGCGGGGTCGCGTGCTGGTCTCGGTCATGCCCGTCCCTAGAACCGGAAGTAGATGAACGCGGCGACACCCTGGTTGCCGAACGTCGACACGGCCACGAGCGACGTCGCCAGCAGCGCCCCCTGCACGCCGAGGGACAGGCGGGAGAAGCCGCGTTGCAGCCGCCCCGTCGCGTCCTTCGGCAGGTACTGGATGCCGATGCCCACGGCGATGAGCAGCAGCACGTTGGCGCCGACGGCGCCGCCGCCCGCGAACGACAGCAGCCGGCCCAGGACCGCCATGGCCGAGCCGAACCCGTCCGCGCGGAAGAACACCCAGGCGAAGCAGACGACGTGGAACGTCACCACCCGGCCCAGCACCCGCCGCGCCACCGTGTCGGCGGGCGGCGCGTGGCCGCGGGCGTGCCGGCGCGCGGCGAGCAGGCGTTCGGCGGCGAGGCCCGCGCCGTGGATCGCGCCCCAGATCACGAAGTTCCACGCCGCGCCGTGCCACAGGCCGCCGAGCAGCATCGTCAGCATGAGGTTGCGGTACGTCAGCAGCTCGCCACCGCGGTTGCCGCCCAGCGGGATGTAGAGGTAGTCCCGCAGCCACCGCGACAGGCTCATGTGCCAGCGCCGCCAGAAGTCCTGCAACGACACCGCGCTGTACGGGGCGTTGAAGTTCTCCGGGAAGCGGAAGCCGAGCAGCAGCGCGATGCCGATCGCCATCTCCGAGTACGCGCTGAAGTCGCAGAAGATCTGCACCGCGTAGCCGTAGATCCCGAGCAGCACCTGGAGCGCGCTGTGGTGCCCCGGCGTGTCGAACACCGAGTCGACCAGGTGCGTCGCCAGGAAGTCGGCGATCACCGCCTTCTTCACCAGGCCGCCGACGATGAGGAAGAACGCCCGCGTCGCCGGGATCGCCCGCGGGTCGCGCGGCCCCTTGAGCTGCGGGATGAACTCGCTCGCCCGCACGATCGGCCCCGCCACGAGGTGCGGGAAGAACGCGAGGTACACCGCGAAGTCGATCGGCTTCGCCGGCTCGATCGCGCGGCGCTGCACGTCGATCACGTACGACAGCGCCTGGAACGTGAAGAACGAGATCCCCACCGGCAACGCCACCTGGAGCAGCGGCAGCGGCGCGTGCAGGTGGACCTTCGCGAACAGCGCCGTCACCGAGTCGAGGAAGAAGTTGTAGTACTTGAACCAGCCCAGCGCGGCGAGGTTACCGCCCACCGCGACCGCCGTCAGCACGTCCCGCGCGCGGCCCGCCCGCGCCCGGTGCAGCGCCTCGGCCATGACCTGGTTGAACACTGTCGAGCCGAACAGGAGCGCGACGAAGCGGTAGTCGGTGTAGCCGTAGAAGACGTAGCTCGCCAGCAGGATGAACGGCTTCCACAGCGCCGGCTTCGGCATGAGGAGCCAGCTGACGGTGAAGACGACGACGAAGTACACCGCGAACTGGATGGTCGGGAAGATCAAGCGGCACCTGCGGTCGTCGCGTCGGGAACGGCGCCAATCGTATCCGTGGCCTGCGACATCGGTCGGGACGCCGGGCCGGGGCGGGGTAGGGCCCCGTTCGCGCTAGTGCTCGCTTCGCTCGCTTTAGTCGCGCGAACGAAGCCCCACCCCGCCCCACCCCTCCGTTCCGCTGTCCACAAGGCTGCCCGGCGTCCCCGGTGTCGTCGCACCGCGACCGTACGATCCGTCTGTGCTGGAGGAGATGCGGATCGCGGGGCTGGGCGTGATCGCCGACGCCGTGCTGGAGCTGCATCCGGGGCTGACCGTCGTCACCGGTGAGACCGGGGCCGGGAAGACGATGGTGGTGGAGGGGCTGTCGCTGCTGTTCGGGGGGCGGGCCGACGCCGGGCTGGTGCGCACCGGCGCGGCGCGGGCGGTGGTCGAGGGGCGGCTCGCGCTGCCTGCGGCGTCGCCCGCGGTGACCCGCGCGGCCGAGGCGGGCGGGGAGCTGGACGACGGGGCGTTGCTGGTGTCGCGCAGCGTCTCCGCGGAGGGCCGGTCGCGGGCGCACGTCGGCGGTCGTTCGGTGCCGGTGGGGGTGCTGGGGGAGCTGGCCGAGTCGCTCGTCGCGCTGCACGGCCAGCACGACCAGCAACGCCTCGCGCGCCCGGGCGAGCAGCGGGCGTTGCTGGACCGGTACGGCGGTGTCGACCTGGCCGAGTGGGAGGCGGCGTACGCGCGGCTGCGCGCGGTCACCGCCACGCTCGCCGAGATCACCGCCCGGCGGCGCGAACGCGCCCAGGAGGCAGACCTGCTCCGGCTCGGCCTGGCCGAGGTCGCCGGCGTCGAGCCGGTGCCGGGGGAGGACGCGGCGCTCGCGGCGGAGGTGGCGCGGCTCGCGCACGCCGACACGCTGCGCGCCGCCGCGACGGCCGCGCACGAGCTGCTCGCGGGTGACCCCGGCGACGCCGACGCGGTCGACGCGACCGGCCTGGTCGGCGCGGCGCGGGCGGCGCTGGCGCCCGGGCTCGGCCACGACCCGGCGCTGGACGCGCTGGGCGGGCGGCTGTCGGAGGTGTCGTACCTGCTGGCCGACGTGGCGGCGGACCTGGCGTCGTACGCCGCTGCGGTCGACGCGGACCCGGAGGCCTTGGAGCGCGCGCAGCAGCGCCAGGCGGCGCTGGGGGCGTTGACGCGGAAGTACGCCGACGACCTGCCGGGGGTGCTCGCCTGGGCGGAGCGCGCGGCGGCGCGGCTGGCTGAGCTGGACGGCGACGACGAGGCGGTCGGCGCGCTGGCGGCCGAGCGGGAGGCGTTGCTGGGCCGGCTCGGGGAGCTGGCGGCGCGGCTGACCGCCGAGCGGGTCGCGGCGGGGGAGCGGCTGGCGAAGGCGGTCACGGCGGAGCTGGCCGAGCTGGCGATGCCGGACGCGACGCTGACGGTGGCGGTGACGCAGGAGGAGGCGCCGGACGGGCTGGCCGTGGGCGGGCGGCGGGTGGCGTTCGGGCCGGCGGGGACGGACACGGTCGAGCTGCTGCTCGCGGCGCACCCGGGCGCCCCGGCGCGGCCGGTCGCGCGGGCGGCGAGCGGCGGCGAGCTGTCGCGGGTGATGCTGGCGGTCGAGGTGGTGCTCGCCGGCTGCGACCCGGTGCCGACGATGGTGTTCGACGAGGTCGACGCCGGGGTCGGCGGGCGCGCGGCGGTCGAGGTCGGGCGGCGGCTGGCGCGGCTGGCCCGCGACCACCAGGTGCTGGTCGTGACGCACCTGCCGCAGGTGGCGGCGTTCGCCGACCGGCACGTGCACGTGGCGAAGGCCGCCGACGGCGGCGTCACGGCGAGCGGCATCACGACGCTGGACGACGACGGGCGGCTGCGCGAGCTGTCCCGGATGCTCGCCGGGCTGGACGGCAGCGAGCTGGCGCGCGGGCACGCCGAGGAGCTGCTGGCGATGGCGGCGGAGGCGAAGGCGCCCGCGAAGCGCCGCCCGCGCGCGGCGGGGGTCGCGTGACGGTCGAGACGCGGCTGGTGCCCGAGGCGGACTGGCGGGCGTCGCGGGCGCTCGGCGGCGAGGCGTTCGGGCACGGCGGCCGGCCGCCGACCGAGGCCGACGACGCGCGCTGGAAGCACGGCTTCGACCACTCGGTCACCGTCGGCGGGTACGACGGCGGCACGCTGGTGTCGCAGGTCCGGATCAAGCCGTACGCGCAGTGGTTCGGCGGGCGCGCGGTGCCGATGGGCGGGCTGGCGAGCGTCGCGGTCGCGGCGGCGCACCAGGGGCGCGGCGTGGCACGGGCGACGGTGGCCGCCGCGCTGCCGGTGCTGCGCGAGCGCGGGCTGGTCGTCTCCGCGCTCTACCCGACGACGGCGACGCTCTACCGGGGCGCCGGCTGGGAGATCGCCGGGGACTACACCTGGGTCGACGTGCCGGGCGCGCTGCTGCGGGCGCTCGGGCCGGTCGACGGCGTGACGTTGCGGGCCGGCACGGCCGACGACGCCGGCGCCGTGCTGGCGGCGTACCGCACGGTCTGCCGCGAGACCAACGGCATGCTCGACCGGGAAGGGCCGTTCTTCGACCCGGGCGGGATGCTGACGTTCGACTCGTTCGTCGTCGCGGAGGGGCCGGGCGGGGTCGAGGGGTACGCGCTCGCCGAACGCCGCCACTCCGGCCACGAGGTCGAGGTCACGGCGTGGGACGTCGTGGGGACGACGCCGGCGGCGGAGCGGGCGGTGTGGTTCGCGCTCGGCGCGGGCGCGTCGACGGCGAAGCGGGTGCGCGCGAAGGCCGTGGCCGAGCCCTTGGGGCTGCTGCTCGGCGAGCCGGAGGTCACGCTGCACGAGCACCTGCGCTGGATGCTGCGCGTCGTGGACGCGCCGGCGGCGGTGGCCGTGCGCGGCTGGCCGCCCGGCGTCGCGGCGGCCGTGGACCTGGACCTGGCCGACCCGCAGGTGCCCGACAACGCCGGCCGCTGGCGGCTGGCCGTCGAGGGCGGCGCGGGCACGCTGACCCGCGGCGGCGACGGGACGGTCGCGCTGGACGCGGGGGCGTTCGCGTCGTGGTGGTCCGGCTACGCCGACCCGCGGACGTTGCGCCGCCTCGGCCGGCTGCGCTGCGCCGACGAGCGGGCGCTCGACACGCTGGCCGTGCTCACCGCCGGCCCGCGGCCGCGGATGCTCGACTACTTCTAGAGCACGGCGCTCGGCTCCGGCACGAACACCGTGGCGAGCGTCAGCGGTCCGTCGTACGCCGTGCCGCCCGGGCCGCTGACCACGATCCGCGCGGTGTCGCCGTCGGTGACCGGCACCACCGCGACGCCGTCGGTCACCGGCAGCGGCAGCAGCACGCCGGGCGCCGCGACCGTGGCGCGCGAGATGGCGGTCGTGCCGGGCTCGCCGACGACGACGAGCAGCGCCTGGCCGGTGCGGAACACCACGGTGAACGCCACGTGCCGCGTCGCCGCCGGGTCCGGCGCCGGCGCCCGCCAGGTGTGCGTGAACCGGTCCTCCGCGACCGCCGTCGTCGACGTGAAGAACGCGCCGAGCTCCGGC
>DASTMB010000003.1 GCA_035714365.1 Mycobacteriales bacterium
GACCCGGGGGCGGTGCGCGCGGCGCCCGGCGCGGTCGTCGCGACGGCGCCGCTGGCGAGCGGCGCGCCGGTCGCCGTCGTCGCGACCGGCGTGCGGCACCGGCCGCTGCTCGACGCCGTCGCGGCCCGCGTCGCCGCCACGATCGACCGGGACCGGCTGCTCGCCGAGTCGCGCGAGCGCGAGCTGCTCGAGCAGACCGAACGCCAGCGCCGCGCGCTCGTCAGCGCCGTCTCGCACGACCTGCGCACGCCGCTGTCGGCGATCAAGGCGTCGGCGGCGGCGCTGACCCAGCCGGACGTCGGCGCGCCCGCGCGCGCCGAGCTGGCCGCGTCCATCGGCGTCGAGGTGGACCGGCTGGACCGGATCGTGCGCAACCTGCTCGACCTCGGCCGGATCGAGAGCGGCCGCCTCGTCGCCCGGCCCGAGCCGATCCCCGTGGACGAGCTGGTCGGCAGCGTGCTCGCCCGGCTCCGGCCGCACCTGCGCGAACGCCGTGTCGAGATCTCGGTGCCGTCCGACCTGCCGCCCGCGCTGGTCGACCCGGTGCAGGGCGCGCAGGTCGTCGCGAACCTGGTCGAGAACGTCATCGCCCACACGCCGTTGAACGCCGGCCTCATCGTCCGCGCCGCCGCCCGCGACGGGCGGGTGACGTTGCGGGTCGCGGACGAGGGGCCGGGCATCCCGGAGCACGAGCACGCGCGGGTGTTCGAGCGGTTCGCCCGCGGCCCCGGCGCCGGCCCCGGCTCCGGGCTCGGGCTGGCCATCGCCCGCGCCTACGCCGAGGCGAACGGCGGCGGCCTCGCGATCGCGCCGTCCGGCGGCGTGGGGACGGCGTTCGAGCTGTGGCTGCCGGTGGCGTCGTGACCGGGCGGCTGGTGCTCGTCGTCGACGACGAGGTGCACATCCGCAACGCGCTCCGTACCCGGCTCACCAGCGCCGGCTACCGCGTCGCGGACACCGGCACCGGCACCGACGCCGTCGCGCTGGCCGCCACCGGCGACGTGGCCGTGGTGATCCTCGACATGGGGCTGCCGGACCTCGACGGGCCGGAGGTCGTGCGGCGCATCCGGGCGTTCTCGCGGGTGCCGATCGTCGTGCTCTCGGTGCTGGACAGCGACCGCGACAAGATCAGCGCGCTGGACGAGGGGGCGGACGACTACGTCACCAAGCCGTTCTCGCTGGACGAGCTGCTGGCCCGCGTCCGCGCCGCGATCCGCCGGGCCGAGGCGCCGCCGCCGGGGGCGCCCGCGCGGCTGCGCGTCGGCCGCCTCACCGTCGACCTCGGCCTGCGCGCGGTGACCGTCGACGGCGAGCCGGTGCGGCTCACGGCGACGCAGTGGGCGTTGCTGGAGCAGTTCGTCGCCAACCCCGGCAAGCTGCTGACGCGGAGCTGGCTGATCGCGCACGTCTGGGGCTCCACCCACGGCAGCGAGGCCAGTGCGCTGCGCCTCTACGTCTCGCACCTGCGCCGGCTGATCGAGACCGAGCCGGCCGACCCGCGGCACCTGCTGACCGAGGTCGGCGCCGGCTACCGCCTGGTCGGCGTCGAGGCGTTCTAGCTCGGCTACTCGACGGACTTCGCCGGGCCGGCGGGGGCGCCGACCGTGGCGTCGACGGTCGCCTCCGGCTCGGGCGAGGAGGACAGGTGCCACGGCACCGACGTCACCATCACGCCCGGCTGGAACAGCAGGAACGCCTTGATCCGCAGCGCCGACTGGTTGTGCAGGAGCTGCTCCCACCACTTGCCGACGACGTACTCCGGGATCACGACGGTGACGACGTCGCGCTCGCCGCCGTCCTGGCGCAGGCGGCGGACGTAGTCGAGGACCGGCTTGGTGACCTCGCGGAACGGCGACGCCACGACGCGCAGCGGCACGTCCACGCCCGCCGCGTCCCACGCCTCGGTGAGCCGCCGCGTCTCGTCCGGATCGACCTCGACGGCGAGCGCGGTGAGCGTGTGCGGCTTGATCGCCTTGGCGTAGTTGAGGGCGCGCAACGTCGGGTTGTGGAGCTGGGAGACGAGCACCACGGCGTGGTTGCGGGCGGGCAGCACCGGGCGGGTCGAGGCGAGCCGCAGCTCGGCCGCCACGCGCTCGTAGTGGCGGCTGATCCCCTTCATGATCGTGAACAGGATCGGCATGCCGACGACGACGATCCACGCGCCCTTGCGGAACTTCGAGATGAGCACGATCACGAGCACGATGCCGGTCGTGACCGAGCCGACCATGTTGATCGCGCGCGAGCGCATGATCCGGCCGCGGTCGGCGGTGGGGTCGTCGCGCAGCTTGCGGTTCCACCGGCGGACCATGCCGAACTGGCCGAGCGTGAACGACACGAACACGCCGACGATGTAGAGCTGGATCAGGTGCGTGACCTCGGCGTCGTAGACGACGACGAGCAGCGACGCGAACAGCGCCAGCGCGACGATGCCGTTGGAGAACACCAGCCGGTCGCCGCGGTTGTGGAGCTGGCGCGGCAGGTACCGGTCCTGGGCGAGGATCGAGGCGAGCCGCGGGAAGTCCTGGTACGCGGTGTTCGCGGCGAGCACGAGGATCGCGGCGGTGAACGTCTGCACGTAGTAGAAGCCGAGCGACTTCGCGCCGAACACCGCCCCGGCGATCTGCGCGACGACCGACCGGTGCGCCTCCTCGGAGACGTGGACGTGCGCGAGCATCGCCAGCGCGGTGATGCCGACGAACATCGTGATCGCCAGCGAGGCCATCATCAGCAGCGTCTTCGCGGCGTTCTCCGACTGCGGCTTCTTGAACGCGGGGACGCCGTTGGCGATCGCCTCGACGCCGGTCAGCGCGGTGCAGCCGGACGAGAACGCCCGCAGGATCAGGAAGATCCCGAACCACTGCCCGGCATGCTCGGCGTGCAGCGGCAGGGTCGAGCTCTCGGCGACCAGGCCGCCGCCCGTCGCGGCCTTGACGAAGCCCACGACGAGCAGCGCGAAGATGCCGACGACGAAGCCGTACGTCGGGATCGCGAAGAACGTGCCCGACTCCTTGACACCGCGCAGGTTCATGATCGTGATGAACACGATGAAGCCGAGCGCGATCGCCACCCGATGGTGGATGAGCGAGGGCACGGCCGAGTAGATGGCGTAGACGCCGGCGGAGATCGACACCGCCACGGTGAGGACGTAGTCGATCATCAGCGCGCTCGCGGCGACC
The DNA here is from genome assembly GCA_035714365.1 of Mycobacteriales bacterium. Lineage (GTDB taxonomy): Bacteria > Actinomycetota > Actinomycetes > BP-191 > BP-191 > BP-191. Next base: position 3,177 of record DASTMB010000003.1, read on the forward strand.
AGGCCGGCGTTGTGGCTGACGTTCTCGTGGGCGACGACGTAGTCGCCGCCGCCGCTCGGGTACTCGCGGACGGTCTGCCGGTACGACGCCGTGATGACCATGAACAGCAGCACGACGCCGGCGGCGATCGCCGGCGTGGAGGCGAGGTAGGACAGGCCGCCCGCGCCGAGGACGATCAGCACCTCCTCGGTGGCGTACGAGACCGAGGACAGGGCGTCGCTGGAGAAGACGGGGAGCGCCAGCTTCTTCGGCAGCAGGGTGTGACCCATGTCCTCGCTGCGAATAGGCCGGCCGACGAAGATCCGCTTCGGCACGTCCAGGAGACCCATGGCAGGCGATGCTATCCGCCGGGGAAACGCCCGCGCGCCCGGTGTAGCGTTGCGGCGCCCGCTCGCGAGGAGGACTGCCAGGTGCACGTCGTGATCATGGGCTGCGGCCGCGTCGGCTCGACGCTGGCGCTGCGGCTGGAGCAGCTCGGCCACTCGGTCGCGATCGTCGACCGGGACGCCGGGGCGTTCCGCCGCCTGCCGAAGGACTTCACCGGCCGGTCCGTCGTCGGCGTCGGCTTCGACCGCGAGACGCTCGTCGAGGCGGGCATCGAGCAGGCCGAGGCGTTCGCCGCCGTCAGCAACGGCGACAACTCCAACATCATCAGCGCGCGCGTCGCCCGCGAGCAGTTCGGCGTCGAGCACGTCGCCGCGCGCATCTACGACCCGCGCCGCGCCGAGGTCTACCAGCGGCTCGGCATCCCGACCGTTGCGACGGTGAAGTGGACCGCCGACCAGGTGCTGCGGCGGCTGCTCCCCGCGGCCGCCGACGACGAGTGGACCGACCCGTCGGGCCGCGTCTGCGTCGCGCAGATCGACGTGCCCTCGTCCTGGGTCGGGCGGCGCTACTCCGAGCTGGAGAACGCCGCCGGCGCCCGCGTCGCCTGCCTCACCCGGCTCGGCATCGGGCAGCTCCCGGTGAAGGACACCGTGGTCCAGGAGGGCGACATCGTGCACTTCGCGCTCGTGCGCGAGCAGCTCGCGACCGTCGAGGCGGCCGTCACCGGCGGGCCGGAAGGGGCGCACTGATGCGGATCGTCATCGCCGGCGCGGGGAACGTCGGGCGTTCCATCGCCAGCGAGCTCATCGGCAACGGCCACGACGTCCTGCTGGTGGAGAAGGAGGCGCGGGCGATCAAGGAGCACACGGTGCCCAACGCCGAGTGGCTCCTCGCCGACGCCTGCGAGCTGTCCCAGCTCGAGAAGGCGAACCTCGAGGACTGCGCCGTCGTCGTCGCCGCCACCGGCGACGACAAGGTCAACCTCGTGGTGTCGCTGCTCGCCAAGACGGAGTTCGGCGTCCCGCGCGTCGTCGCCCGGGTCAACCACCCGAAGAACGAGTGGCTGTTCAACGAGGGCTGGGGCGTCGACGTCTCCGTCTCCACGCCGCGCATGCTGACCGCGCTGGTCGAGGAGGCCGTGACGGTCGGCGACCTGGTGCGGCTGATGACGTTCGAGCAGGGCCAGGCGTCGCTGTCCGAGCTGCGGCTGGCCGACGACTCCCCCATCCTCGGCAAGACCGTCGGCGAGGTGGCGTGGCCGCCGGACAGCGCGCTCGTCGCCGTGCTGCGCGAGGGCCGGGTGCTCGTGCCGGCGCCGCAGATGCCGTTGGAGGCGGGCGACGAGCTGCTCGTCGTGGCGACCGCCGACCGCGACGCCGAGCTCGACGCGCTGCTGTCGAAGCCGGGGCCGGGCTAGGGCTCCACGGCGCGCACCTCGGCGAGCCGTCTCTTCGAGTGGTCGTCGTCCCAGCAGACCGCCGCCTCCCAGGCGGCCGACGCCTGCGACGCGACGTCGTACGCGGCCTCGTCCAGGCCGGCGGCGTTGTGCGGCCGCACCAGGTCGAGGTCGGGGACGTCGACGTGCGCCTCGTCCCAGTCGATCAGCGCGACCCGGTCGGCGGTCACGAGGACGTTGCGCGGGTTCGGGTCGCCGTGGACGACGCAGGTCGCCCGCCCGGCGAGCCGCGCCCACGCCGCCCGGCACCGGGCGACGGCCTCGGGCGGCATCGCGCCGAGGTCGACCTTGGTGCCGGTGTCCGCGCGCAGCAGGTCGGTGGACGAGCGCCAGCCCGGGCGTTGCGGCCAGCCCGCCGTCAGCCGGTGCAGCTCGCGCAGCGTGTCCGCGACGCGGCGCCAGTCGGCCGCCGTCTCCGGCGGCCCGCCGTCGACCCAGGTCATCACCACCAACCCGTCCGCGAAGAGCCGGCCGTCGGTCGTGGGGACCGGCACCGGCACGGTCAGGCCGACCCGGTCGAGGTGGCGGAGCAGCGCGGTCTCCCAGGCGAGGTCGGCGTCGCTGCGGCGGCCGAGCCGGGCCACCCGCAGGTGCCCGTCGACGCGCACGGTCCACACGTCGTTGGCGACGCCGCCGGCGAGGGGCTCGACGCGGGCGGCGTCGTCGCCCCACCGGGCGAGCGCCGCCCAGCCCACCGTCAGTCGGACTTCGGCGGGAGCAGGCGGTACGCCGGGTTGTAGATCGTGCGCCGGCCGGCGCTGGTGCCGAGGCGGCCGTCGACGACGATGCTCGCGCCCGGGCGGATGCCGGCGATGCGGCGGCGGCCGAGCCAGACGACGTAGGCGGTGGCGGTGCCGTCGTACAGCTCCGCCTCCAGCGCCGGCACCCCGCCGCGCGGCCGCAGCGTGACGCTCTGCAACGTGCCCTGCAGGCAGACGCGGGAGCGTTCGGGCGCGGTGGCGATGGGGCAGGCGCCGACGTCCTCGGTGCGCCCGGCCAGCTCCGCGGCGACCAGCTCGTCGTCGTCCGCCGTGAGCCGCCGCAGCGCGCGGCGGAACCGTCCGTCAGGCATGGGCGCGAGCCTACGTCACGACGCCCGCGAGGCGGCTCGCCAGGTGCCCGTACGCGCCCGTCACGAGCAGCAGCCCCAACGCCGCCAGCAGCACGCCGCCGACCACGCTGGCGACGCGCGACACCCGCGCCAGCCGCCGCGCCAGCCCCGGCCAGGCCGTCACCGCGCAGGCGGCCGCGACGAACGGCACGCCGAGCCCGAGCGAGTACGCACCGAGCAGCACGCCGCCGCGCACCGACCCGCCGCGCACGGCGGTGACGGTGAGGACCGCGCCGAGGAACGGCCCGACGCACGGCGTGAACGCCGTCCCGCTCACCAGCCCCAGCGCGAACGGCGCCGTCCCCGCGACCCGCCGCGCCGGCAGCCGGGCGAGCAGCCCGAGCCGCGGCTCGGCGAGCAGCAGCGCCGCGAACGCGAGCACCACGACGCCGCCGAGGCGTTGCGCGGTGCCGCCGGGGGCGCGGACGGCGCGGCCGAACGACCCGGCGGCGATGCCGAGCGCGACGAACACGACGGTGAACCCGAGCACGTAGAGCAGCGCGGCCGGGACGAGGCGGCGGCCGGTGGACAGGACGGCGACGTAGGCGGGCAGCAGCGGCACCGTGCACGGCGCGAGGAACGACAGCACCCCGAACCCGAACGCCACCACGAGCGCGAGCGCCACCGCGTCACCCGCCGAACGTGAACGTGAACCACCGCAGCCCGGGCGCGGTCGCGACCAGGTCCAGCCGCTCCCCGGTCACCCGTGCCGGGCCGGTGACGAGGTGGTACAGGTCGTCCGCGGCGACGTCGACGTAGGTCCGCCCGCCGGCCTCGCGGACGTCCCGCCCCCGCCGGGCCACCGGCACCGGCGCGCCGTCCAGCCGCACCTCGACGCGCTGCCGCGCGGTGCTGCCCGCCGGCGGGGCGAGGACGGCGTAGACGTCCTTCGCGTCGAACGCCAGCCGCACCCGCGCGCCGGGCGCCGCGGCGGCGACGTACTCCGCGCCGCCGGTGAAGCGGCCGGTCAGCCGGACCGTCGTCCCGCCGTGGTCGGTCACGTCGCGCGTCTCGCCGTCGCGCAGGTACCCGCCGCGCTCGGCGCCGAGGTACTGCTCCGGCGTCAACGGCTGCGCGCCGGGCGCGCGCTGCACGTCGCCGACCCGCGCCTCCCCCGGGTCGCCGCCGCCCTCGGCGAGCAGCCCGCGCAGCGCGTTCTCGATCTCGGTGTCGCCGCCCTCGCCGACGTGCGTGACGCGGATGCGGCCCGACCTGTCGACCAGGTAGTCGGCGGGCCAGTACGAGTTGCGGAACGCGTCCCACGCCGCGCGGTCCGGGTCCTCGGCCACCGGCCAGGTGACGTCCAGCGCGCGGACGGCGCGGGCGACGTTGTCGGGGAGCTTCTCGAAGTCGAACTCCGGCGAGTGGACGCCGATCACGGTCAGCCCGCGGGCGGCGTAGGTGTCGTGCAGCGCGCGGAGGAACGGCAGCGTGCGGCGGCAGTTGACGCACGAGTACGTCCAGAAGTCGACCAGCACCACCCGCCCGCGCAGGCCGGCCATGGTCAGCGGCGGGGAGTTCAGCCACCCGGCGATGCCGGCCAGCTCCGGCGCGGGCGCCGCGTCCTCCGGCGCGACCACCTCGGCCGGGGCGGTGCCACCGCCGGCGAGGCGGGCGGCGCGGTCGGCGCCGACGGCGAGCGCGACGACGACGCTCGCGGCGACGGCCAAAGCGGCCACCGCGGCCAGGAACGCGTTGCGCCGCCTCATGCCGCAACAATCCCACCGTGCGCACCCGGCGGCTCGACGCGAACGGCGTGACCCTCGCCGTGACCGAGCGGGGCGACGAGCGCGCGCCCGCCGTCGTGGTCGCGCACGGCGTCGGCTCGACGGGCGAGTTCGCGGCCCGGTGCTGGGCCGGCTGCGTGCGCGCCGGGTACCGGCTGGTGACGTACGACCTGCGCGGCCACGGCGCCAGCACGCCGCTCCCCGACCCGGCGGACCAGGCGCTCGCGCACCACGTCGCCGACCTCGCGGCGGTCGCCGAGACGGCCGGCGCCCGCGTCGTCGCCGGCACGTCGCTCGGCGCGCACGTCGCCGCCGCCTACGCGAGCGCGGGCGCCCGGCTCGACGCGTTGCTGCTGGCGATCCCCGGCTGGCTCGGCAGCGGGTCGGTCACCGCCCGCGCCAACGCCGCTGTCGCGGACGAGCTCGAACGCCACGGCGTCGCCGCCACGCTGGCCCGCATCGCCGCCGACCCGGCCGTGCCGCGCTGGGTCGTCATCGAGCTGGACCGGTCCTGGCCGGAGCACGACCCGGCGTCGCTCGTCGCCGCGCTGCGCGCGGTCGCCGCCGACGAGACGCCCGGCCTGGACGCGCTGCGCCGCGCGGCCGCCCCGGCCGGGGTGGTGGGGCTGGTGGACGACCCGGGGCACCCGTTCGCGGCCGCCGAGGCGTACGCCGCCGCGCTGCCGCGGGCCGCGCTGGAGTCGCTGACGCTCGCCGAGTGGGGCGAGCGGCGTTCGGTGCTCGGCGACGCCGCGCTCGCGGCCTGCCGGGCGGCTATCGCGTCTCGGTGATCTCCGGCCCGCGCTCGAACGGGTTGAAGTCGCCGCCGGAGAACCGGCCGCCCTCCTCGCCCTCCTCGGCCTCCTGCGCCGCCTGCGCCGCGGCGGCCTGCTGGCGCGCCGCCTCCTGCGCCTCGCGCGGCAGCTTCAGCGGCAGGCCCTCACGCGGCGCCATCGCGTCGTTGCCGCGGACCACGATCGTCTTCCGGAACGTCTCCTCGAGCGCCGCGCCCTGCGACGGGTCGGTCGCGGCCGGGCCGGTGATCAGCCCGCGGAGGAACCACCGCGGCCCGTCCACGCCGATGAACCGCGCCTGCGTCGTCTGCCCGTCGCCGACCGGGATGCGCGCGCGCAGCTCCTTGCCGAACGGCCCGTCCGCCTCCTGCGGGTCGCCGCCCTCGCCGCGCAGCGACTGCGCGATCTCGGCGCGGACCTCGTCCCAGATGCCCTCGCGCCGCGGCGCCGCGAACGCGTTGAGCTGCATCATCCCGCCGCGGCTCTGCACGACGGCGGCGACGACGTTGCCCTCGGGGCTGACGTCGACGCGCAGCTCGGTCTCCGGGTGCGCGGCGACGAGGATGCCGCCGAGGTCGAGGCGCTGCGTCTCGTCACCCTCCGGCACGTCGGCCATGTCCCACGGACCGGTCGTCACGATCACCGGGGCGGGCGGGAGCTTGGTCGGCTCCTCGGCCACCGGGGCCGCCGTCTCCTCGGGCTCGTCGCCCTTCTTCTTCCGTCCGAACGCCACGTTCCCGATCCTCCGTCACTGCCCCGTCGAGCCGAAACCGCCCTCGCCCCGCGCCGACGCCGGCAGCTCGCCGACCTCGCGGAACGCCACCCGCTCCACGCGCTGCACGACGAGCTGCGCGATGCGGTCGCCGCGCCGCAACGCTACCGGCTCGCGCGGGTCGAGGTTCACCAAGGTCACCTTGATCTCGCCGCGGTACCCCGCGTCCACCGTGCCGGGCGCGTTGACGAGCGCCACGCCGTGCCGCGCGGCGAGGCCGCTGCGCGGGCAGACGAACGCCGCGAACCCGTCCGGCAGCGCGATCGCCACCCCGGTCGGCACCACCGCCCGCTCCCCCGGCGCCAGCGTCACGTCCTCCCGCGCCCTCAGGTCCGCGCCCGCGTCGCCCGGGTGCGCGTACGACGGCGCCGGCAGGCCGGGGTCGAGGCGCAGCAGCAGCACGTCGTCCGGGCTCTGGTTTGCGGGCACGGTCACGGGCGCAGACCCTACTTCCATGAAGCGCAGTGTGGTGGTCACGGGAGCGAACAGCGGCATCGGCCTGGCCACGGCGGTCGACCTGGCCGCCCACGGCTACGACGTGATTGGCACGGTGCGCTCGGACGAGAAGGGTGCGCTGCTGCGCGACGCGGCCGCCGAGAAGGGCGCCGTCGTCCGGTACGTCGTCTGCGACGTGGCCGACGCCGCGTCGGTGGAGCAGGCGTTCACCGAGGTGTTCGCGATGACCGCCGAGCACGGCGTCTGGGCGGTGGTCAACAACGCGGGCTACGGCTTCGCGGGCCCGGTCGAGGAGGTCACCGACGAGGCCGCGCGGGACATCTTCGAGACCAACGTCCTCGGCCCCATGCGGATCTGCCGCCTCGTCCTGCCCGGCATGCGCGAGCGCGGCCAGGGCCGGATCGTCAACGTCTCCTCCATCGCCGGGCGGGTCGTCACGCCGTTGACCGGCTGGTACTGCGCCTCGAAGCACGCGCTGGAGGCGCTGTCGGACGCGCTGCGCCAGGAGGTGGGCGGGTTCGGCGTCAAGGTGATCCTGGTCGAGCCCGGCGGCTTCGGCACCGGCATCTGGAACCAGGCGAACGAGCGGCTCCCCGAGGAGGTCGCCGGGCCGTACGCCGCGGCGTACGAGCGGGCGCGCGGGCTGTCGACGGCGGCCGAGCGGCTGCCGGACCCGATCTGGGTGGCGCGCACGATCCGCCTCGCCCTGGCCACGCCGTACCCGCTGGCGCGGTACCTCATCGGCGTCGACGCGGTGGTCGGCACGGTGCTGGACACCCTCGCGCCGACGGCGGTCGCCGACTACGTCAAGGCCGCGACGGTCGGCCTGCGCAAGCTCCCCCTGCTCGGCTGACGGTCACCTCGGCAGCGCGCCGGCCTCGGTGAGGATGCGCACGGCGTCGGGGAACGGCGCCAGCACCGCCGCGAGGTGGGCGGGCGTGGCGACCCGATAGGCGTTGGCGGCGACGTAGCAGCGCAGCCGCCGGTCGAACGCCGCCGCCCCCACCGTGTCGCGGGCGGCGATCAGCGCGGCCGCGCCCTTCGCGTAGACGACCTTGCCGTAGTCGTCGCGGTGGTGCTCCCAGTACGACATCGGCCGGCCGACGTCGCCCTTGGCGTCGAGGTCGTCCAGGTACCTGTTGTAGCCGTTGTCGAACGACGCCGCGGCGAACGTCGCGAACGCCTCGTCCAGCCACGGGTCGCGCGCCTGGTCGTCGCCGACCAGGCCGTAGAACCACTCGTGCGCGACCTCGTGCGGCACGACGCCCTCGTACCGCTGCGACCCGACGTAGACGAGGCCGGGGTACTCGACGCCGCCCTTGCCGATCGGCTTCAGCGCCACGACCGTCAGCGCCGGGTACGGGTACGGCCCGAACGCGTCCGCGTAGAACCGCACCGCGTTCGTCGCCGTGCTCAGCACCGGCCCGAGCACCGTCTCCGCGGCGGCGCCGCTCGCCAGCTCGTCCGAGACCGCGACGAGCACTGGCACGGTGCCGACCCGCTCCTGCCGGGTCGCGAACGGCCCGGCCGCGACCGCCACGTCGCGCGCCACGGCGTTGACGAAGTGCCAGCGGCGCACGCCGCCCGCCGCGTCCTCCGGCGGCCCGTCGGGCAGCGAGACGCCGAGCACCGTGTCGGCCGCGGGCGCGGTGACGGTGACGTCGTAGAACGCCGCCTCGCTCACCGCGGTCTCGCCGAGCAGGTCGGCGGCCGGGTCGCGCACCCAGCCCTCGCCGCGGACCCAGGCGAGCAGCGGGTGCGCGCTCGCGAACCACGCGGTGCGCTCCGTGTGCCCGAGCCGGTCGAACGACGCCCGCGGCAGCGTCAGCGCGAACGCCAGGTCGACCGTGACAGAGCGCCCGGCGGGCGACGGCGCGGGCAGCGCCAGCACGAGCGTCGTGCCGTCGTCGGCGAGCGTCATCGGCAGGCTGGCCCGCGTCACCTCCAGCCGCGCGCCCTCCCGGCGCTGCCACGGGCCGTTCGGCCAGAGCCGGAGCACCACCTCGGTGACCGGCCGGTCGGGCGTGAACACCACGTGCTCGGTGCCGGTGACGCTGGCGTGGTCGGGCGCGACGTCGAACGTCAGCGCGACGCGCGGGCGCCGCGGGTCGGCGGGCCGGTACACCGTGGAGCACGGCGGCGCCGACACCGGCACCACGGTGCGCGACGGCGTCGGCTTCGGGGCGGCGCGGCGCACGCCGACGGCGCAGGACGGCGCCACGACGGCGCAGAGCAGGAGCGCGAGGGCGCGGCGCATGCGCGGACCGTACGGCCCGCGGGTCACGAACCGGTCAAGAGCACGGAACGTTCGGCGAGGTTCAACGGCATCCGCCCCGACCCGGCGATCGCGTCGTGGAACTCCCGCAGCGTGCCGCGCCCCTCCGCGAACCACCGGTCGCGGATGCGGCGGATCTCCAGCGCGCCGGTGAGGTACGACGCGGCCTGCGTCGGCAACGAGCAGTACCGCGCGACCTCGGTGCGCGCCGTCGGCTCCGACAGCGACGCCTTGGTCGACATGAACGTCACCGCCTCCTCGACGTCCATCTCGCCCAGGTGCAACGACGTGTCCACGACGATCCGCGCGGCCCGGAACAGCCGCAGGTCGACCTGGCAGAGCTCGTGCCGCAGGTCGGTGTAGAACCCCTCCTCGCGCATCATGTCCTCGGCGTAGAGCGCCCAGCCCTCCACGAAGTACGTCGTGCCGACCACCTTGCGCAGCGGCCGCGGCTGGAGCCCAGCCCAGGTCAGGTGCCAGTGGTGCCCCGGGTACGCCTCGTGCACCGAGATCGACGGGATCGACGTGTAGCTGTTGGTGGCCAGCCGCTTCGCGACCTCGTCGGCGGGCGTGCCGTCCGGCGGGAACGGCACGAAGAAGTGCCCGGTGCGCCCGCCGCGGAACGCCGGCGGCGTCATGTACGACGCGACCGCGAGCACCGGCCGCTGGAACGGCGGGGACGGCTCGACCACGCACTCCTCGCCGTCGGGCAGCGTGACGAGCTGGCGCTCCCGGCAGAACGCCCGCGCCTTCTCCGTCCACTCGGCGTACGCATCCCGCATCGCCTCCGGCGTCGGCGGGTGGTCGGCGTTGAGCTCCTCGAGCAGCGCCCGCCAGTCGTCGTGCCCGGCGATCTCCTTCGCCCGGCGGCGCAGGTCCGCGGCCAGCTCCTCGTACGCCGCCCGCCCGCGCTCGCGCAGCTCGCGGGCGCCGTAGCCGAGGCCCTCGCGCTCGCGCAGCAGCGCGGAGTACAGCTCCTCGCCGATCGCGAACGGCCCGCTGGCGCGGCCTTCGAGGTCGTCGAGGAACGCCGCGTACTCCTCGAACGCGCGCGCCGCCTCCTCGCCCGCCGCCGCCACGTCGGCGCGCAGCGCCGGGTCGGCGACCTCCGCCGCGACCAGCTCCCGCGCGTAGCGGACGCCGGCCAGCGCCTGGCCGCGCGCGCGGCGCACCAGCACCGGCGAGGCGAGCGCCGGGTCGAGGTTCGCGCGCCCCGCCGCGAGCAGCGCCGGCGTCGCGCGGAGGCGTTCGACGGCGGCGTGGGCGAGCTCGCCGGCGTCGCGCCCCGCGCCGTGCAGGAACAGCAGGAACACGCCGTTGAGCGCGGGCGCGGTGTACGTGTCGGGGTTGCGCCGCCAGACCGCCCAGTCGCGTTCGAGCTGCGACCCGCGCAGCGTCGAGACGGCGAGGTCGCGGTCGATCCGCTCGTCCGGGTTCAGCTCGTCGTCGGGCAGCGCGGCGAACCGCGCCAGCCACGCGTCCTCGTCCGCCGCCTTCGCCGCGAACGCCTCCGCCGTCAGGTCCGGCAGGCGCCCGTCGTGGCCGTCGACGCCGAGCGCCGTCGCCGCGACCGGGTTGGTCCGCCAGATCCAGCCGAGGTACTCGGCGATCAGCCGGTCGGCCGCCGACTCCGGCGGCGGCACCGGGCCGGCCTCGGCCACGCGCGCCGTCGTGTCGCGCGACGTGTCGGCGCCGGCCGCGACCGTCGGGTCGCTGTCGGTGGCGTCGACACCGGTGCGTGACGTGGCGCTGCGGTCGGCCGGCGCGCCGGGGGCGTCGAGGGTGCGGTCGTCGGGTCCCGGGTTCGTCATGCGAAGGACCCTATGCTGGCGCGCGTGCCGTCCGTCGAGGAGCTGTTCGACGCCCTCTGCCTGCGCTGGGTCCGCGAGGCCGACGTCGTGTACCAGCAGAACGGCTCCGTCGCCCCGACGCTCGTCGTCCTGCCGCGCGACCCGGCCAAGGACGAGGTCGCGATCCGCGTCGACGGCCTGCGCGGCGACCTCGTCTCCCGCGCGGCCGCGATCGTCGCCGAGCTGCGCCCCGCCGTCGCGCCGCACGACCCCGCCGGGCTGGTGTTCCTCACCGAGGCGCGGCTCGGCACGCGACCGGACGCCCCCGGCGCCGACGGCGTCGCCGTCTACGTCACGCTCGGCGCCGAGCCGTTCCGGCGCGCGCTGGGGCTGCGGCCGTTGCCGGGCGAGCCGCCGTCGCTCACCCGCGCCGCCACCGACCCGCCCGTCGGGCACTTCTCCTGGCTCGACGCCCTCCTCGGCTGAGGACCACCCGGCGCTTCCGGGAAGCGGGTCCCGCACGGTGAAGGCGCAGAACGCTTCCCGAACGCCGTCGCGGCGCGCCGTACCATCCGTGCATGGCGTTCACGCGGATGGACCAGGGCAGCGTCGAGGACTGGATGGTCATCGCGCAGGAGACCGTGCCGTACCAGCAGCAGGTCGCCGACCGGGTGCTCGCGATGCTGCGGCAGCTCGACTCGTTCCACGGCGGGTTCGGCGTCAGCCAGCTCGCGCACGCCCTCCAGACCGCGACCCTGGCCGAACGCGCCGGTGCCCCCGACGACCTCGTCGTCGGCGCGCTCTGCCATGACCTCGGCAAGGTCATCAGCGTCGCCAACCACCCGGCGATCGCCGCCGAGATCCTCAAGCCGTACGTGTCCGAGGAGACGTACGAGATCGTCCGGACGCACCAGGACTTCCAGGGGAAGCACTACTACCACCTGCTCGGCAAGGACCCGGACGCGCGGCGGCAGTACGCGGACCAGCCGTGGTTCGCGCTCGCCGAGCGGTTCACCGACGAGTGGGACCAGGCGGCGTTCGACCCCGGGTACGACTCCGAGCCGCTGGAGCACTTCGAGCCGCTGGTGCGGAAGATCTTCGGCGAGGTCAAGATCGCGTAGGGACCCATCGCGGGAGTAAGCGGTCCGTCACCCGACCGCCACGCCGTGTTTCTTCCCGGACGCCCGGATCGCGCGTAGTGTCGGTTCCAGACCGGACACACACCAGCGCGTACCGGCCTGCTGCCTCGCCGACAGAACCTCGACGTCTCGAGCCGCGCCACAGGTTGTAAGGCCGCCTCATGACCGAGACCCTCGCCCCGCCGGTGTCCTGCTCCGGACACCAGCTCCTCGCGCCCACCGGTGACCTCGACCTGGCTACCGCGCCGCAGCTCCGCCAGGACCTGGTCGACGCCAGCGTCAACGGCTCCCCGCTCGTCGTGCTCGACCTGCGTTCGGTGGCGTTCCTGGACTCGGTGGGCGTCGGCGTCATCGTCGGCGGGCACAAGCGGCTGCGCCGCGAGGGCCGCTCGCTGCACCTGTCCGGGCCGACCGGCGTCGTCCGCCGCGTGCTCGACCTGACCCGCCTCGACTCGATCATCCCGACGTTCGACACGCTGGCCGAGGCCGTCGCCGGCTGCCCGTCCGGCCACTAAGGGACCAGCAGCACCTTCAGGTCCGTGGTGCCCGGCGTCGCCAGCGCGTCCATGACCGCGCCCGCCTCCGCCATCGGCCGCCGCGCCGTCACGAGACGTTCGGCCGGCACCCGCCCGTCCGCGAGCAGCCCCACCGCCTCGTCGAACGACGCCGGCCGGTAGCAGAACGACGCGCGGAGCTGCGCCTCCTTCGCCATCAGCAGGAGCTGCGAGACGGCCACCGGCTCGGAGAGGACGCCGAGCAGCGCGACGATCCCGCTCGGCGCGACCAGCTCGATCGCGAGCGGCGTCGCCGACGGGTGCCCGGCGCACTCGAACACCACCTCCGGCAGCCCCTCCACCGCCTCGATCACCGCGTCGTGCACGCCGTCCAGGCCGACCGCCGGGACGCCCAACGCCGCCGCCCGCGCCCGGCGCGGCTCGTCGCGCTCGACCACCGCGACGCGGTCGACGCCGCGCGCCTTGAGCGCCAGCGCCACGAGCACGCCGACCGGCCCCGCGCCGATGACCGCGCAGCCCTGGTCCGGGCGTACCTCCGCCACGTCGAGCGCGTGCAGCGCGACCGCGAGCGGCTCGACCAGCGCCCCGTGCTCCAGCGGCAGCGCGTCCGGCAGCCGCCACAGCCGGTCCGCGCCGGCGACACACGCCTCGGCCAGGCCGCCGTACGGCCCGCCGCAGCCGATGCCGGTCACCGACGCGGTCATGTCGTGGACCGGGCCCGGCACGAACGGGTACACGCACGCCCGGTCGCCCTCAGCCCAGCCGCGCACGCCCGGGCCGACGGCGTCGACCACGCCGGCGAACTCGTGCCCCATGACGTAGCCGGGCGGCAGGAACCCCATCGTCCGCAGGTGCAGGTCGCTGCCGCAGACGCCGCACGCCGCGACCCGCAGCCGCACCTCCCCCTCGCCGGGCTCCGGCTCGGGGACCTCGGCCCAGGTCAGCGTGCCGCCGGCGCCGAGGACCGCCGCCCTCACGCCAGCGACCCGGTCGCGATCCCGCCCTGCACCCACGTCGGCACGACCGGCCACTGCCGCCGCGACGGCGCCAGCTCCGACGACGGGTGGATCTGGAGCCACGGCGTGCCCGGCACCGGGTCGGCCAGCGCCTTCTCCAGCACCATCGAGTCGTACTGGTCGACCGAGTCCTCCACCGTGTTCGCGTTGAGGACGACCTCGCGGCCCATGCTCTCCGCGTACGCCCGCACGCCGGGGATCGTGGACAGCTCCGGCTGCCAGTTGTCGAGCGCGACGCCGTTCTCGCTGGACACCCAGACGCCGGTCTCGGTGCGCAGCACGAGCGACTGGTTGCCGTCGGTGTGCCCCGGCGTCCGCAGCACCGCGACGCCCTCCCCCAGCTCCACGTCGCCGTCGAGCTCCACGACCCGGTCCAGGCGGACGTCGGCGAGGTCGGTGCCGACGTACCAGGCCCACTGCATCGGGTGTACCGAACGCAGCGTGTCCAGCTCGCGGCGCTGCACGAGGAACGTCGCGTTCGGGAACAGCGGCTCGTTGCGGCCCGACCCGAGCAGCAGCGCCAGGTCCTGCACGTGCAGGTGGTCGAACAGCACGACGTCGACGTCCTCGGGCGCCAGCCCGAGCCGGCGCAGCGCCTCCGGCACCGTGGCGTGCTCCGGCGCCAGGACCGGCTCCAGCCGGGACGGGAACTTCGTGGCCAGGTGCGCGTAGAACGGCGCGTGCCGCGACCCCGCGGGCAGCGTCGGCTCCCACACCAGCGTCCGCGCCGCGCCGTCGCCGTCGGCGTACCGGACGACGACGAGCCGGTTCACCAGCGACACGTACGGGCTGACCGCCCGCGCCGCCCCGCCGAACGCGTACTTCACCGGGTACGGCGCCGACACCAGGTCGACCGTCCGCACCCCCCGCGCCACCCCCGTGAACCGTTCGCGAAATCCCTTGGCAGCCGCCCGCAACGCAACAGGCCGATCCCCTCTCGGCCACACCCCCCACGCCTCGTCGAAGTCCGCGATCGGAGCAAGGGTGACGTCCACGGTCGGACCCTAGAGCGGCGGTGGTGAGGGTGGAAGGGAGCGGCGGCGCGAGAGGTGGGAAGCCGTGGTGCGGCTTGCCACACCGGCGACTAAGGGAGCGGCGCGCAGCGCCGCGGAACTAGCAGGTGTGGCAAGCCGCGCCGCGGCGGCACGGCCGCGTCCCGGCCAGAGCGCTAAGCCGCAGCGGCCTCTTCGAGGCCCGGCGGCAGGTGGCCGGTGGCCTTCTTCCACACCCCGGCAGCACCGCGGCGAGCGGCGAGGCGGGCGAGGGCGATGGCCACCCCACTGGCGGCGGCCCACCCGATCGCCTCGCCCCAGCCGGTGCTGGGGGCGGCGGGGTTGGCGGGCGGGTCGCTCCGCTTGACCTTCTTCCACCCGCCCGTCACCGCCTTCGCGGTGAGGCGCGCCGCGACGAGCGTCGACGCCGTCGCGGTCAGCTTCCAACCCAGCTTGCTCAGCACAGTTCCCCGCTCCGTTCTCTCTTCCCGCCGGTCCTCCCCCGGCTGGGTGGCGCGAAACCACCGGGGTAGCGTGCGGGGCATGTTCCCTGGCGAGCGTGACTACCGCGCCGAGCGCGCGGCGTTCCTGGCGACGGTCGAGTCGTTGCCGGCGGAGGAGTTCGAGAGCGGGACGACGCTGTGCGAGGGGTGGGCGCCGCGCGACGTGACCGGTCACGTGGTGGGGATCGACGAGGCGCCGCTGGAGTACGTGAAGGCGTTCGGCAACGTCAACCGCGGCAACGCGCGGATCGTGGAGCGGATGCGCGCGCTGGACCGGGAGGCGTTGCTGGCACGGACGCGGGAGTGGGCGGCGCGGCCGGCGCTGCTGTCGCTGTCGGCGTCGTACGCGCTGCTCGGGGATCTGGCGGTGCACCACCAGGACGTGCTGCGCGGCCTGGGGCGGACGCGGGCGGTGCCGGAGGCGAGCGCGCGGGCGATCCTGCGCGAGGGGGCGCTGTTCGGGGTGGGGAAGCTGCGGAGCCACCGGGTGGTGCCGACCGACACCGGTCGCCCCATCGGCCGCGGCCGGGAGGTGCGCGGCACGGCGGAGCAGCTCGGCATGTGGCTGGCGGGGCGGCGCGGGATCGACGCGGAGCTGGTGTTCGCCACGGCGGACTAGTCCGTTCGGGCCCTCTCGCGGCGGCCTCGACGTGCCGACACTGCGGGGGTGACGGGTGACCTCCGCGACTTCCAGTACGCGGTCGACACGACGCTGGCGGTGCCGCCGACGCGGATCGTCCCTGTGCACGGGTCCCGGGGCGGCGAGGCCGCGCCCGCGCAACGCATCCGCCTCGGCGAGGCGCTGGTGCAGGCGGGGGTGATCACGGCGGCGCAGCTCGAGACCTGCCTGCGGTTCCAGGAGAGCGCGACGCCGCGCCGCCGTCTCGGCGCGGTCGTGGTGGAGCTGGGCCTGGCGACGGACGTGCACGTGGCGCAGGGGCTCGGCACGATCCTCGGCTTCGAGTACGTCGACCCGGCGGCGTTCGAGGTGCCGTTGGAGGTCGTACGGGCGCTGCCGCGGCTGTCGGCGGAGATGCTCGGCGCGGTGCCGATCGCGGCCGGGCCTGGCTGGATCCGCGTCGCGGTGTCCGACCCGACCGACCGCTACACCGTCGAGGCGCTGCGCGACGCGACGGGCGTCCTCAACGTCTCCCTCGCGGTCGCGACGCCCCGCTCGATCGACGCGGCGTTGCACCGCTTCTGGTCGCCGGACTACCGCCCCGCGGTCGCGGCCCCGGAGCCGGCGCCCGTCGCGGCCGCCGCGCCCGAGCCCGCCGCCGAGCCGGCCCCCGCGCCGGAGCCGGACAGCACCGGGGGCTGGGAGTACGCGTTCGTCGGCGACGGCCTGCCGTCGACCCACCCCGGCTACGCCGGCGACCTGGCCGGCACCGAACGCGCCCTCGCCGACCTCGGCGCGCAGGGCTGGGAGGCCGTCGGGATGCAGACGAACGGCTCGCGGCTGACCGTTCTCCTGAAGCGGGCGAAGCCGTAGGATCCGGGCCTTCCCGTCCCTACCTCCCGGAAGGCCCCCGCATGCGCCTCCCCCTCGCCCTCGCGGCCACCGCCGGCGCCGTCGCGCTCACCGCACCCGCCCACGCCGTCGCCACCCCCTACTGCTCGACCCGGCTGGTCGACGCCGCCGCCGGCACCACGGCGTCCTGCTCCACGTACACGCAGCCGAACCTCCAGGCCGACCAGCACCGCAAGGTCACGCTGACCGTCGCCACCGGCTCGGCGACCGCGACCGTCGCCTGCCCGTACGACACCGACTCGGTGTCGGTGTCCGCCGGCCAGGCGCCGAAGTCGGCCGACGTGGTCGACCCCAGCGGGAACTGCCGCGTCACGCTCACCGCGACCTCCGACGGCACCACGGCCGTCGTCACGAGCGTGCTCTACAACAAGCAGCCCGACCCGCTGTAGCCCGCGCCCGCACCCGTTCCGGCGACCCGGAGGCCGACCGCGCCTCCGGGTCGTCGGCGTCTGGCGCCGGGGCCGTCGACGCGGTAGGGTTTGTGACACGTTCCTGCCGGATTCGCGCCCAAGTGTCAGATGAGGGAGCACGTTGACCGAGAACCAGCTCGTCGTCCCCGAGGGTGGCTTCTGGCCCGCGCCGGAGATCCCGCAGCCGAACATCTACCCGATGGAGTGGCGGGTCGAGACCGAGAAGCTCGCGGAGATCTACGAGAAGTCGAAGACGGCGTTGTGGAACCCGTCCGACCTGCCGTGGGACGACCTGCACCCGGAGGACTTCAGCCGGGAGGAACGCCTCGGGATGATGTACTGGTGGTCGCTGCTCGCGAACTTCGACGCGAGCGGGCCGGCCGTCTTCGCCCGCGCGACCATCCACGCGTTCGAGATGCACCAGGAGGACCCGGTCCGCAAGTGCTTCTTCTCGATCACGCGTGACGAGATGAACCACGAGGAGTGCTGCCAGCGCGCCATCACCAAGCTCTGGCCCGGCGGCCCCGTCGACTGGACCCCGCGGGACGACCTCGAACGCGCCGCCCACAACAACATCTCGTGGCTGTACCACAACGGCGGCCGCTACTGGAACGGCTACTCCAAGAGCCTCGGCAAGTACCCGATGGCGGTGCTGTTCACGTCGTTCATGATGGGCGAGGTCGCCTCCTCCACCCTGTTCCGCGGCATGGCCACCGGCTCGAAGCACCAGGTGTTCCACGAGGTGTTCAAGCGGATCGGCCGCGACGAGAGCCGCCACCTCCAGATCTGCATGACGTTGCTGGAGAACGACTGGCCGGGCCTCACCGAGGAGCACAAGGAGCACATCACCCGCCAGCTCCGCGCCGGGTTCGTGTTCCTGTCGATGATCCTGTGGGAGCCGCCGGACCAGTTCTGGGACCTGCCGCCGTACTTCCTCGACAACCACCGCGTGCTCATCGACTACGCCCGCCAGGCCGGCCTCGGCGTGCTCACCTACGACGAGCAGGCGGAGAACTGGAAGGTCGCGATCGCGAAGGTCCGGGCGATCGTGGAGCGCTGGGGCATCCAGTTCCCGGCGATCCCCGAGCTCGACCTCGACGGCGTCGACGTCGGCGACATCAGCGCCGAGGACATCATCCCGGTCTTCTAGGCGCCGCTTCCGGGAAGCGCCTCCCGCACGGCGAAAGCGCGGAATGCTTCCCGAACGCCACGCCGGCCCGCTGAGCGACGGAACCTTCGGCGCCGGTCGCCGCGTCCTCGATGGCATGGACCTGCGCGCGGAGTTCGACGAGTACGTCCGTGCGCGGCACGAACGCCTCTGCCGGGTCGCGTACGTCCTCTGCGGCGACTGGCAGCACGCCGAGGACCTGGTGCAGACGGCGCTCGCCAAGACCTACGTCGCGCACCGGCGCGGCCACGTCGAGAACCTCGACGCGTACGCCCACCGCACCCTCGTCACGACGCACACGTCGTGGTGGCGGCGGCGCTGGCACGGCGAGGTGGCGACGGAGTCGCTGCCGGAGGCCGCCGCGCCGGACGACTACGCCGCGACCGACCGACGCGCCGCCGTCGTCCGCGCGCTCGCCACGCTGCCGCCGAAGCAGCGCGCCGTGCTCGCGTTGCGCTACCTCACCGACCTGACCGAGGCCGACACGGCCCGTGCTCTCGGCTGCTCCGTCGGCACCGTGAAGAGCCGGGCCAACCGTGCCATCGCCACGTTGCGGGCCACCGGCCTGCTCGACGACCCCGAGGTGTCCCGTGCCTGACCTCCACGACCTCCTCAGCGAGGTGACCGAACGCTCCCCGCACCCCGACCCGGTCACCGCCGTGCACCGCACGGTGCGCCGCCGCGCCGTCCGCCGCCGCGCCGGTGTCGCCGCCGGCACGACGCTGGCGGTGACGGCCGCGGGTGTCGCCGTCGCGCGGCCGCACCGGGAGGCGGGCCTGCGGCCGGCCGCCACGCCCAGCGTGTCGGCGAGCCCCACGCCGACCGCGACGGCGACGTGGGACATGGCCCGCGGCGACCGCATGAACGCGCTGGTCAAGGCGCACCCGGACGTGTTCGTCGGCCTCTTCGTCGTCGAGGCCATGGGCGCGGGCACGACGTTCCACGTGGTGTTCCTCCCGGGCGCGGACCAGCAGGCGTGGCGCGACGACGTCGACGCGGCGGCCGGCGGGGCGCCGTGGGTGGCGGAGTCGTGCCCCGGGACGCGGGCGCACTACGACACGCTGGCGGCCGAGATCGCGGCGTTCGACTGGCCGTCGGGGCAGCACCCCGCCCAGCCGCCGTACCTCGACGCCTCGTCCTGCCACTACGAGGTCAGCATGCCGGTGCACAAGGTCTCCCCGGAGGACGTCGCCGCGGCGCGGGAGCGCTGGGGTGACGAGGTGTCGCCGATCCCGGGCGTCTAGCCGGACCGTCACCGCGGGGGACGGAACCGAACGGGCACCCCTCGACGTCATGGGGGCATGACCGGCAACGGGCGCGAGGAGTTCGAGGAGTTCGTCCACGCGCGCTACGACCGGCTCTGCCGCACGGCGTTCCTGCTCTGCGGCGACTGGCAGCACGCCGAGGACATCGTGCAGACGGCGCTCGCGAAGTCCTACGTCGCGTTCCGCCGCGGCCACGTCGAGAGCCTCGACGCGTACGTCCACCGTGCCGTCGTCACGACCCGCGCGTCGTGGTGGCGGCGGCGGTGGCAGGGCGAGGTCGCGACCGGGGCGCTCCCCGACCGGGCGGCGGCCACCGACGACTACGCCGAGGCCGACCAGCGGTCGGCGGTCCGCGCGGCGCTCGCCGCGCTCCCCGCGAAGCAGCGCGAGGTGCTGGTGCTCCGCTTCTTCGCCGACGTCTCCGAGGCCGACACCGCGAACGCCCTCGGCATCTCCGCCGGCACCGTCAAGAGCCGCGTCTCCCGCGCGCTCGCGACGCTGCGCGCCAACGGCCTGCTCGCCGAGCAGCCCGACCCCGACGAGACCCCGGCAGGACACCATGTCTGACGTCCGTTCGCTCCTCGCCTCCGCCGCCGAGGGCGGTAACCTCGCCGCCGACCCGATGTCGGCCGTCCGCCACCGCGTCCACCGCCGCGCCGCGCGCCGCCGGGGGGTCGCCGCCGGCGGCACCGCGCTCGCCCTGGGCGCGGCGGGTGTCGTCGCCGTCGTGACGCGGCCCGACGGGCGGGACACGCTCGCCGCCGCGCCGACCGCGACCGCCTCCACGGCGGCGCTCTCGACCGAGTGGCGCGCGAACTCCTGGTGGAAGACGCACCAGCCGCGCGACCCCCAGGAGCGCCTGTTCTACTACCTCCACCAGCACCTCGACCGCTTCAGCCCGTTCGGCGTGGAGGGCGACGCGGACGGCGAGACGCACGTCGTCGTCGCGATCGGCAGCGACGCCGACGAGGAGGCGTTGCGCCCCGAGATCGAGGCGGCCGCCGGCTCGACGCCGTGGCGGTTCTTCCGCTGCGCGCAGCCGCTCGCGCACTACGACGCCGTCGCCGCGGAGGTCACCGGGACGTCCTGGCCGTCCGGGGCCCGCCCGATCCAGGAGCGGCCGTCGTTCGGCCGGCAGATGGGGCGGTGCGAGGTGGACGTGCGCATGTCCTACGTCGGGGAGAACGCCGCCGACACCGCGTATGCGCGGGCGCACTGGGGCAGCGACGTCGTCGTACATCACAACAGCGGGCTGAACACGTAGTCTCGCGGGGTGGACGCCGACGTACGCGACATCGCCCTGTACCGCGAGGTCACCGACCTGTTCCGCCGCCTCAACGAGCCGTTCGGGGAGGTGGCGGCGGCGACCGAGCTGTCCGCGGCGCCGGACGGCACCCGGGTGGCGTTCGCCGGGACGGTCCGCAAGGACGTCGAGTCGGACCCGGTGCTGCGGGTCTGCGTCGCCGACCTCGGCACCGGCGCGGTCGAGCAGGTGACCGCGGGCCCGCACAACGACCGCGCCCCGGCGTGGTCGCCGGACGGGCGGACGATCGCGTTCCTGTCCGACCGGCGGCACCCGGGCCGGTACGGCCTGTACCTGCTCGAGGAGGGGCGGCTCGGCGAGGCGGTCGCGGCGCCCGAGCTCGACGGCAGCGCCGAGTGGCTGGCCTGGTCGCCCGACGGCCGCGGCCTGCTCGTCGGCGTGGCCGGCGCGGGCGCGGAGAAGTCCGGCGTCGAGGGGTCCGGCCGGGTCGCCGACGGCGCCGACCGGCCGGCCTGGCTGCCGCATGTCACGACCGGCGACACGTCGGGCTCGTGGCGGCGCGCCTACCGCTACGACGTCGCGTCCCGGACGCTGGCGCCGTTGTCGCGCGAGGGCCTCAACGTCTGGGAGGCGACGTGGTGCGGCAACGACGCCGTCGCCGCGATCGTCTCCGAGTCGCCGGGCGAGGACGCCTGGTACGACGCGCCGCTGGCGCTGATCGACGCCGCCACCGGCACCGAACGCCTCCTGCACAAGCCGCGCGACGGCCGCCAGCTCGGCTGGCCCGCCGCCACGCCGGACGGCGCGCGGGTGGCCGTGGTGGAGGCGGTGTGCAGCGACCGCTGGGTGGTCTCCGGCGAGGTGCTGGTCGTCGACACCGAGGGCGGCGGCGTCACCGAGGTCGGCACGGCGGGCGCCGGCGCGACGCACCTGCACTGGCGCGGCACGACGCTCTCCTACGCCGGGGAGCGCGGGCTGGACACCGTCGTCGGCGAGCACGACACGGCGACCGGCGAGACGGCCGAGCTGTGGTGCGGCGCGGCGGCGATGGCGTACGAGCCGCACCCGGCGTTCCTCCCCGACGGCACCGCCGTGCTGGAGCTCCAGGCGTGGGACCGGCAGCCGCAGCTCGCGGTCGTCGGCCGCGGTGTCGACCGGTGCGTGCACGCGTTCCCGCAGGGGGCGTCGGTCGAGCCGCCCGGCACCGAACGCCGCGTCCGCTGGACGGCCGACGACGGGCTGGAGATCGAGGCGCTGCTCTACGAGCCGGCCGGGCAGCAGGCGCCGTACCCGACGGTCCTGCACATCCACGGCGGCCCGGTCGGCCGGGAGTTCAGCAAGGCGCCGGCGCGGCAGCGGTTCGTCACCGCGCTGCTCGCCCGCGGCTACGCCGTCCTCGTGCCGAACGTCCGCGGCAGCAGCGGGCGCGGCCAGGACTTCGCCGCGACGGTCGTCGGCGACATGGGCGGCGCGGAGACGCGGGACCACCTGGCCGGCCTGCGGCACCTCGTCGCCGAGGGCGTGGTCGACCCCGAACGCATCGGCGTCATGGGCGGCAGCCACGGCGGCTTCGAGACGGCGTGGCTGGTGACGCAGGCGCCGGACACGTTCGCGGCGGCGGTCGCGATCTCGCCTGTGACGGACTGGCGCAGCCAGCACCTCACGAGCAACATCGCGCACTTCGACGCGGTGTTCGTGGCGCCGATGGGCGACCCGCTCCGGGAGGAACGCAGCCCGGTCCTGCACGCCGACAAGGTGCGGACGCCGACGTTCCTCACCGCCGGCGACGTCGACCGGTGCACCCCGCCGGGGCAGGCGCTGGAGTTCCACCAGGCGCTGCTCGAACGCGGCGTGCCCACCGCCTGCGCGATCTACCCGGGCGAGGGCCACGGCGTGCGCCGGTACCCGGCGGTGCTGGACTGGACGACGCGGGTCGTCGGGTGGTTCGAGGAGTGGATGCCCGCGCGGAAGTAGTGCGCCCGGGCCGGAACCGAACCACCGCGCCAAGGCGTCTGGACGCCGTGGACACGCGCGAGGAGTTCGACGAGTACGTGCGGGCGCGGCACGACCGCCTGTGCCGGGTCGCGTTCCTGGTCTGCGGCGACTGGCAGCACGCCCAGGACCTGGTGCAGAACGCGCTCGCCAAGACCTACGTCGTGTACCGCCGCGGCCGGATCGAGAACCTCGACGCGTACGTCCACCGCGCCGTCGCCACCGCCGGCGCGACGTGGTGGCGGCGCCGCTGGCACGGCGAGCTGGCGATCGGGTCGCTGCCGGAGACCGCCGGCGCGGACGACTACGACCGCGCCGACACCAGGGGCGCCGTGCTCGCCGCGCTCGCGACGCTCCCCCGCACCCAGCGGGCCGTCCTCGCGCTCCGCTACCTCGCCGACCTCTCCGAGGCCGACACCGCCCTCGCCCTCGGCTGCTCTCCCGGCACCGTGAAGAGCAGCGCCTCGCGCGCCCTCGCCACGCTGCGCGAGAGCGGCCTGCTCACCGACGAAGGAGCCCGCAACCATGGCTGACATCAGGACCCTGCTCGACACCGCGACCGCCGGGCCGCCGCACGCGGACCCGGTCGGGGCCGTGCACACGCTCGTCCGCCGCCGTACCGCCCGCCGCCGCGCGGTCGCCGCGGGCGGCACCGCGCTCGCCGTCGGCGCGACCGGCGTCGCCGTCGCCACGCGGCCGCACGGCCGGGACACCGTCGCCGCCGCGCCGACCGCCACCGCGTCGCCGGCCCCGTTGTTCCAGTGGCGCGCCGGCACCGGCACCGGCCGCTCGTACTTCCCGACCCCGGACGCCAGGCGGCTCGACCTCTACCTCGCCCAGCACCCGGACCGCTTCGCGCTGGTCAACGCCTACGGCACGGGCGTCCCGGAGGTCATCTTCATGACGATCGCCGTCGGCAGCGACGCGGACGAGAGCGCGGTGCGGGCCGAGATCGGCGCAGTCGCCGGCAACGTCGACTGGCAGGTCTTCCGCTGTGCCCAGCCGCTCGCGTACTACGACCGCATCGCCGCCGAGGTCATGGAGCCCACGTGGCCGTCGGGGACCCTGCCGCACCACCGCGGGCTGATGGGCGGCCCCCCGTCCCACGACGGCTGCCTCGTGCGGGTGTCCATGCCGTACGCCGGGGCGAACGCCGCGGACGTCGCGTACGCCGCGCAGCGCTGGGGCACCGCCGTGTGGGTGACCCACCGCACCCCGCGGTAGCGCGTCCCGCACCGGCCCGGGCGGACGGCGCCCGGGCCGGGCACGGCGATCCCCGGATGCCCGCCCGCGCCGCCGGTAAGGTCGGACGATGGACCAGCCGGACGTGGACGCGCCCCGCGGCGTGCTCATGGTCATCGGCGGCGCGGAGGACAAGCTCGGGCACCGCACCATCCTCGGCCGGTTCGCCCGCCTCGCCGGCGGCAGCGCCGCGAGCATCGCGGTGATCTCCACGGCCTCCGCGCTCGGCGACACCGCGACCGAGGTCTACCGCGCGGTGTTCGAACGGCTCGGGGTCGCCGACGTGCGCGGCCTGCGGCCGCAGACGCGGGCCGAGGCGGACGACCCGGCCTGCGCGGCGGTGCTGGACGAGGTGACCGGCGTCTTCATGACCGGCGGCAACCAGAACAAGCTCTCCTCGGTCGTCGCCGGCACCCGGCTCGGCGACGCGATCAAGGCGGCGTACGCCGCGGGCGCGGTGGTCGGCGGCACCTCGGCCGGCGCCAGCGTCGTCACCAGCCACATGGTGGCGACCGGCGCCGAGGGCGCGACGCCGAAGGAGCGGATGGTCCAGCTCGCGGCCGGGCTCGGCCTCATCGACGGCGTCATCTTCGACCAGCACTTCGCCCAGCGGAACCGCTACGGCCGCCTCCTCGCGCTGGTCGCCCACTCCCCCGCGCTGCTCGGCGTCGGCGTCGACGAGGACACCGCGATGGTCGTCACCGAGGGCCGGTACGTCGAGGTCCTCGGCAGGGGCGCGATCACCGTCTTCGACGGCGGCCGGCTGGTGACGAGCGCGCACGCCGCGAAGGGGACGCAGCCGTTGCTCGTCTCGAACGTCGTGCTGCACTCACTGCCCGCCGGCGCGCGGTTCGACCTCGCGACGCGGGCGCTCCAGCCGGAACGCCGCCGCGCCGAGGACCCGGACATCGCCAGCGGCATGCGGCTGAACCGGCTGCTGGCCAGGCGGATCGCCGCCGAGGGGGCCGACGACACGGTCGTCGCGCGCAACGCCCGCCGCCGCCAGAAGGCGGCCCACCCGGAGCGCGTCGAGAGGCGCCGAGGAGGCGATACGTGACGGAGCCGAGCCCGGACCTGCGGGTGCTGGAGACCCGTGTCTACCGCGGCCCGAACTACTGGTCGTACGACCAGGCGATCCACCTGCTGGTCGACCTCGGCTCCCTCGAGGACTGGCCGACCGACCGGCTGCCGGGCTTCACCGACGGGCTGCTGAAGCGGCTGCCCGGCCTCGCCGACCACGCCTGCTCGCGCGGCCACAAGGGCGGCTTCGTCGAACGCCTGCACGAGGGCACCTGGCTCGGCCACGTCGCCGAGCACGTCGCGATCGAGCTCCAGCGCGAGGCCGGCGGCGACCTGCGCCGCGGCAAGACGCGCAGCGCCAAGGAGCGCGGCCGCTACCACGTCGTCTACGGCTACGCGGAGGAGCAGGTCGGCCGCGCCGCCGGCACGCTCGCCGTCCGGCTGGTCAACGACCTGGTCCGCGCCGACCGCGACCTCGACTTCGACGCCGAGCTGGAGGCGTTCCTGCTGCTGGCCGAGCGGACGGCGTTCGGGCCGAGCACGCAGGCGCTGCTGGACGAGGCGGCGTTGCGCGACATCCCGTGGATCCGGCTCAACGAGCACTCGCTCGTCCAGCTCGGCCAGGGGGTCCACCAGCAGCGCATCCGCGCCACCATGACCTCGCGCACCAGCGCGCTCGCGACCGACGTCGCGGGCGACAAGGAGCTGACGCTGCGGCTGCTCGCCAACGCGGGCCTCCCGGTGCCGCGCAGCGAGTCGGTGCGCGACGTCGAGGCGGCGGTGCGCGTCGCCGCCCGCATCGGCTACCCCGTCGTCTGCAAGCCGCTCGACGGCAACCACGGCCGCGGGGTGCAGCTCGACCTGCGCGACGAGGCGGCATTGCGCGCGGCGTTCCCGCTGGCCAAGGCGGAGGCGCGGCGCGGGCGCGTCGTGGTCGAGACCTACGTCACCGGCAACGACTACCGCGTCCTCGTCGTCGGCGGCCGGATGGCCGCGCTCGCCGAGCGCGTCCCCGCGCACGTCGTCGGCGACGGCACGCGGACGGTCGCCGAGCTGGTCGCGGAGACCAACGCCGACCCGCGCCGCGGCGTCGGCCACGAGAAGGTGCTGACCCGCATCAAGGTCGACGACGCGGCGGTCGAGCTGGTCCGCGCGCAGGGGTTCGAGCTGGACGACGTGCCGCCCGAGGGCACCGTGGTCAGGCTCACGCTGACCGGCAACATGAGCACCGGCGGCATCTCCATCGACCGCACCCTCGACGCCCACCCGGACAACGTCGAGATCGCCGAGCTGGCCGCCACCGTCGTCGGCCTCGACGTCGCGGGCATCGACTTCGTCGCGCCGGACATCGCCGAGCCGGTGCGCGAGGCGGGCGGCGCGATCGTGGAGGTCAACGCCGCCCCCGGCTTCCGGATGCACACCCACCCGACGGTCGGCGAGCCGCAGTACGTCGCGAAGCCGGTGCTCGACCTGCTGTTCCCGCCGGGGACGCCGAGCCGCATCCCGATCATCGCCGTGACCGGCACCAACGGGAAGACGACGACGTCGCGGATGATCGCGCACGTCTTCAAGGGGATGGGCCGCCGCGTCGGCATGACGTCGACCGACGGCATCGTCGTGGACGAGCGGCTCGTCATCCGCGCCGACGCGTCCGGCCCCAAGTCGGCGCGGATGGTGCTGCAGAACCCGCGCGTCGACATGGCCGTCTTCGAGGTCGCCCGCGGCGGCATCCTCCGGGAGGGGCTCGGCTACCAGCGCAACGACGTCGCCGTCGTCCTCAACATCGCCCCCGACCACCTCGGCATCGGCGGCGTCGACACGCTGGAGGACCTGGCCCGCGTCAAGCAGGTCATCGTGGAGGCGGTGCCGCGCGACGGCTTCGCCGTCCTCAACGCCGACGACCCGCTCGTCGCGGACATGCGCCGCGTCTGCTCCGGCGAGGTCGTGTGGTTCACCATGCGGCCGGACAACGAGCTGGTCGAGGACCACTGCCGCCGCGGCGGCCGCGCCGTCGCGCTGGACCGCTCCTCGCTCGGCGACATGATCGTCATCCGGCACGGCCGGCGCACCATGCAGCTCGCCTGGACCCACCTGCTCCCGGCGACGTTCGACGGCAAGGCGATGATGAACGTCCAGAACGCCATGGCCGCCGCCGGCGCGGCGTTCGCGGCGGGCGCGCACCTGCACGACATCCGCCAGGGGCTGCGGACGTTCACCACCTCGTACTACCTGGCCCCCGGCCGCCTCAACGTCACCGACATCGACGGCGTCCGCGTCGTCGTCGACTACTGCCACAACGCCGCCGGCATGCGGATGCTCGGCGACTTCGTGGAGAAGATGGCCGAGCCCGCCCCCGGCTCGCTGGAGAAGCCGCGCCGCATCGGCGTGATCGCCACCGCCGGCGACCGCCGCGACGAGGACATGCGCGAGCTGGGCGAGGTGGCGGCGCCGTTCTTCGACTCGATCGTCGTCCGCGAGGACCGCAACCTGCGCCGCCGCGCCCCCGGCGAGACCGCCGCGCTGGTGGCGGACGGCGTGCGCGCCCGCATGGCGGAAGGCGCGCGCTGCCGCGACCTGGAGGTCGTTCCCGACGAGCTGGCGGCGACCGAGCGCGCGCTCGCCAAGGCGAACCCCGGTGACCTCGTCGTCCTCTGCGTCGACCAGACCAACGCGGTGTGGGCCGAGCTCCAGCGGCACGCCGAACGCGCCCTCGCCGGAGCCCGCGAGCCGGACCCGGAACCTCGCTGAGGCCGGGGCGCCGGGTCCCGGCATCCCCGAGCTAGGGCTCGCTTCGCTCGCTTTAGTCGCTCGGGGACACCGGGACCCGCCACCCCTCCCGGTGCGAGACGACCCGGGCCGCCGGCCCGCGCCTCCTGCGTAGAGCGCGGTACCG
Organism: Mycobacteriales bacterium; assembly: GCA_035714365.1. GTDB lineage: Bacteria > Actinomycetota > Actinomycetes > BP-191 > BP-191 > BP-191. The sequence goes on from DASTMB010000003.1 coordinate 30,835, forward strand.
GCGGCCCGTGGGTCGCTCCTCCCGTGGGGCTACGGGAGCAGCGGAGGCGGCGTGATCTGCGGCAGCGTCGGGGTCGGCGGCAGCGTGATCGGCGGCGGCGTCGTGACGGGGACGCTGATCGGCGGCGTCGTGACCGGCACGCTCACCGGCGTCGACGGACCGGTCGAGGTCGGCGGCGGCGGAGTCGTCGTCCGCACCGGGGTCGACGGACCGGTCGAGGTCGGCGGCGCCGGAGTGGTCGTCACGGACGTGGGCGTCGGGCCGACCGGCACCGTCGGGCCGGGGCCATCGGGCCGCGGCAGGGCGGCGAGCAGCGCGCGGGCGGCGTTGAGCGTCGCGAGCGACGCGGACGCCGTCGCCGCCGCCGCGCCGTCCGGCAGGTCCGGCAGCAGCGCGGCGAGCTGGTTCGCGAGCTCGACGGCGGTGCGGTTCAGCTCGTCGTAGGCGGCGCGCGAGCCGTCGCGGGCGGCGTTGAGCAGGCGTGCCGTCGCGCCGCGCAGCTCCTCCTTCAGGTCGCGCAGCGTCGCCTCGACCCGGTCGAGCGTCGCGCCGGTCAGGTCGCCCTGGCCGAGCAGCGCGCGCACCTCGTCGAGGCGTTCCTGGGCCTGGGTCAGCAGGGCGCCGGCCTCGGCGGTGTCGCCGGAGGCGGCGCCGGAGCGGAGGCGTTCGAGGGTGCGCTTGAGGCCGTAGAGGGTGTCGCCGGGCAGCGAGCGGGACGCGCCGACGCCGACGCCGGTGGCGGCGATCGTGGCGGCGAGGCCGCCGGTGGCGATCTGCATGGCGGGGTGCTGGAACGCCTTGGCGAGCGACTTCACCGGCGGGCGCGCGGCGGGCTGCGCGGGGATCGACGCGGCGGGCGCGGACGCGGCGATCGCCGCGGCCTCGGCCATCAGCTTGGTGCGCAGCGCCTCGCGGAACGCCGGGGCGGACCGCTGCGGCAGTGCCGCGAGGGCGCCGGCGACGGCGACGAGCGCGGCGGTGGAGCCGTCGGCGCGGCCGCCGGACAGTGCGCGGTCGAAGTCCGCCGCGGCTCGGGACGTGTGGTTCGTGGTCATCGGTGTGCCTCCACGAGGCGCAACGAGCCTCCGCGGTACGAGGAATCGGTCCGGAACGGGTGGTTTCGGAAGATGGCCCGAAGTGACCAGGCGCGGGGGGTCATAGCACGAGCTCCGCGGGGAGCAGCTTCTTCAGCGACTGCACGGCGCGGTACTGGAGCGCCTTGATCGCGCCGTCGGTCTTGCCCATCGCCAGCGCCGTCTCGCTCACCGAGAAGCCCTGGAGGAACCGCAGCACGACGCACTCCTGCTGCTCGGGGCCGAGCATCTTCACGGCCTCGAGCAGCGTGACGTTGGTCATCGCGTCGAGGACGGAGTCCTCGGGGCCGTCGGTGGCGCGGTCGGCGTCGAGCATGTCAGCGGTCGCGACCTCGACCTTGTACCGGCTGGACTTGTAGTGGTCGGCGATGAGGTTGCGGGCGATGGTGACCAGCCAGGCGCCGAAGTCGCGGCCCTGCCAGGTGAACGACGTGATCCGCCGCAGCGCCCGCAGGAACGTCTCGCTGACCATGTCCTCGGTGAGCGCCTGGCTGCTCACCCGGTAGTACACGTAGCGGTAGACGACGTCGACGTAGCGGTCGTAGAGCGAGCCGAACGCCTCCGCGTCGCCCTGCTGCGCCCGCGCGACCAGCGCGACGACGTCGGCGCTGGCAGCGGCGACGGCCTCGTCCGCGGCGGCCTGGACGTCCTCGCTCGCGCGAGGCTCGGGGACTGCCGCGACGCCGGTGGCGGCGGCCGGGGCGACCCGGTACCGGACGAGGGCGCGCAGCTCGCGCAGCCCGTCCGGGTCGGGCGTAGGGAACCGCCGGTACGCGCTCATGGGAGTTCATGCTGAACGGGCGGTGCCGTGCGGAACATGGCCCGTTGGGATGGTTTGCGGGTGGTCCGGGCGATTGCGACCGGTACGGGACCGGCGGCCGGGCGTCCCCGGAAGACGCGACGAGCGCCCGGCCGCGCGCGTCAGCGCGGGTCCGGACGCCCGAACGGTCCTGGCGGCTACGCGGTCAGACGCAGTCGCGGCAGAGGTTCTTCTTGGGGTCCACGAGCTGGCTCTGGTGCTTGACCAGGAAGCAGCTCGAGCAGGTGAACTCGTTCGCCTGCTTGGGGACGGGCCGGATCGCGAGCTCGTCGTTGATCTCCTCGGCACCCGCGAGCTCCATCTCGAACGCGAGCTCGTTCTCGTCCTCCGCGACGCCGACCGGCTGCTCCGGCTTGCGGGTGATGATCTCCTCGAGGCTGTCCTCCGCCTCGAGCGAGCTGGACTTGCGGGTGTCGTAGTCCTGCGACTGCGTCATGGCTTCCTTATCGGTCGCGCTGGTGGGACTTCTCAAGCGCCTCGGTAACGTGCCGGGCGGCCAGAGTGTTCCCTATTCCGCCGAACGGCGCTCGTTGAAACATCGGCGTGTCGCCGCGACCGGCAGAATGGCCGCATGCTGACCGACTCCGCAAGCGAGCTGGCCCGGCGCATTCGTGCCAGGGACACCACCGCGCGCGAGGTCGTGGACGTCCACATCGCGCAGGTGGAGCGGGCCAACCCGGCGCTCAACGCGCTGGTGGCGGACCGGTTCGCCGCCGCGCGCGCCGAGGCGGACGCCGCCGACGCGGCGGTCCGCGCCGGTGCCGAGCTGGGGCCGTTGCACGGCGTGCCGTGCACGGTGAAGGAGACGTTCGCGCTCGCCGGGATGCCGAACACCGCCGGCCTCGTCTCCCGTGTCGGCCGGCCGGCGACCGAGGACTCGGTCACGGTGCGGCGGCTGCGCGAGGCGGGCGCGATCCCGCTCGGGGTGACCAACGTCTCCGAGCTGGCCATGTGGTTCGAGTCCGACAACCGCGTCTACGGCCGCACGAACAACCCGTACGACACGTCGCGGATCGTCGGCGGCAGCAGCGGCGGCGAGGGCGCGGCCGTCGCGGCGGCGTTCGCGCCGTTCGGGCTCGGCAGCGACATCGGCGGCTCGATCCGGATGCCGGCGTTCTTCAACGGCGTCTTCGGCCACAAGTCCTCCCCCGGGCTGGTGCCGAACGACGGGCAGTTCCCGCTCGACCACGACCCGCGGATGCTGCGCTACCAGTCCACCGGCCCGCTCTGCCGCCGCGCCGAGGACCTGCTGCCGGTGCTGCGCGTGCTCGCCGGGCCGGACGTGCACGTCGGCGACGCGGACGCCGTCGACCTGGCGCGGCTGTCGGTCGTGACGATCGAGAGCAACGGCCGGCACCACCCGTCGTCCGAGCTGCTCGGCGCGCAGCGCCGCGCCGTCGCCACGCTGCGCGCGCTCGGCGCGCGGGTGCGACCGGCGTCGCTGCCGGCGTTGCGGCGGTCGTTCGACATCTGGGGGGCGATGCTCTCGGAGGCGCGGGAGGTGCCGTTCCGGACGCTGCTCGCCGGCGGCGGGCGGTTCTCGACCGCGCGCGAGCTGGCCCGGCTGGCGACCCGCCGGTCGGCGCACACGCTGCCCGCCCTCGGCCTGGCCGTGCTGGAACGCTGGCCCGACCTGCTGCCCGGCCGCGGCCGCCGCCTCGTCGCCCTCGGCAGCGCGCTGCGCGAGGAGCTGGCCGGGCTGATCGGCGACGACGGCGTGCTGTTCTACCCGTCGTTCCCGACCGTCGCGCCGCGGCACAACGCGCCGTTGCTCAGCCCGTTCGCGTTCTCGTACACGGCGATCCTCAACGTCGCCGAGGTCTGCGCCACGCAGGTGCCGCTGGGGCTGGACGGGCCCGGCCTGCCGCTGGGCGTTCAGGTGGCGGCCGTGGCGGGCAACGACCACCTGACGATCGCGGTGGCCCGCCACCTGGAACGCGAGCTCGGCGGGTGGGTGCCGCCGCGCGGTGTGGTCCCGGTGGAGGTGACGGCGTGAACGCGTGCGGCGAGCCGGTGGTCGTGCCCGGCGTGTTCTCGGCGGTGTCCAGCGACACCGGCCACCGGTGCCAGCGCGAGCCCGGGCACCCGGGCGCGCACCGCTGGCAGGCGCGGTGGGCGGGACTTGCGCCGCACGAGGTGGAGGCGGAGATCGCCCGCGACCTCGCCGAGTGGGAGCCGTCGGACGACGACGAGGACCTCGAGGACTAGCCGCGGACGACGGCGGTCGCGCAGGCCTTGTCCCAGAGCGACCGGCGGTCCGGGTCGGCCAGCATGAACCCGCCCGAGATCAGCAGCAGGGGCGAGCAGAAGTTCTGCAACGAACGTCCGACGGCGACGGGTAGTGGCAGCCCGCGACTGCCGAGGTCTGCCCGGCCGTCCACGCACCGCACCGCGCGCAGGCCGAACAGCGTCTTGCCGAACGTCCGCCCGGTCCGCCACGGCAGCACGATCACGTTCGCGACCACGACCGCGAGCAGGAGGAGCAGGCCGGCTATGTCCGGCAACGCCGCCACCAGCACCAGGTCCGCGAGCGCGAACAGCGCCACGTCCGCCACCAGCGCGCCGGCCCGCCGCAGCGGCGTCGCCACCGCGCCGCGCCCCGACGCCGGCAGACCGAGCCCCTCCCCCGGATACGTCATGGCGGCAGCGTACGGAAAAGCCGGTGCGCCGTCGCGCGTCCGCGCGCTACGGTGCCCGCGAACGCGGCCCCGTCGTGGCCGCCCGCGTGCCGGAGGAGGTGGCGTCGGATGACCGTCGTGGTCCTCGCGCGCCCGCGCGACCTCGCCACCCACCAGGTGCCCGCCCGCCCGTAGACACGCGGCGGCGGGCCTGCCCGAGAGGCATCCTCCGTTGACCGCACTGCCCGACCTCGGCTGGGACTCCGGCCGGGACACCGAGTTCGCCCCGTACGCCGGGACCTGCGTCCCGGGCCGCGTCGCCCGCCCGGACGGCGCGCTGCACCTCGTCCTCACCGCCGACGGCCCGCTGCGCGCGGAGCCGAGCGGCGCGCTCAAGCACGCCGCCGCCGACCGCACGGCGTTGCCCACCGTCGGCGACTGGGTCGCCGTCCGCGACGGCTCGCTGATCGAGGCGGTGCTGCCGCGCCGGTCGGCGTTCGTCCGCCACGGCGCCGGCAACGCCGCCACCGGCCAGGTGCTGGCCGCGAACGTCGACGTCGTGTTCGTCGTCGTCGCGCTCTCCGCCGCGCCGAACCTCCGGCGGCTGGAGCGCTTCCTCGCGCTCGCGTGGGAGAGCGGCGGGCAGCCGGTCGTGCTGCTCACCAAGGCCGACCTCTGCGCGTCGCTGCCCGACGTCGTCGCCGAGGTCACCGCGGCCGCGCCCGGCGCGCCCGTGCACGCCGTGTCGAGCGTCACCGGCGAGGGCGTCGACGACGTTCGCGCCCACCTCACGCCCGGCCGCACCGTCGTGCTGCTCGGCGCGTCCGGCGTCGGCAAGTCCACGCTCGCCAACCTGCTCCTCGGCGCCACCCACCTGGCCACCACCGCGATCCGCGCCGACGGGAAGGGCCGGCACACGACCACGCACCGCGAGCTGGTGCCGTTGCCGGGCGGGGCGGTGCTCATCGACACGCCCGGGCTGCGCGGCATCCAGCTCTGGGACGCCGACGACGGCCTGGACAAGGCGTTCGCGGAGGTGGAAGCGCTGCTCGGCGCGTGCCGGTTCCACGACTGCGCGCACGAGACCGAGCCCGGCTGCGCGGTGCTCGCCGCGCTGGCCGACGGGACGTTGGAGCCGCGGCGCTGGGAGTCGTACCGCAAGCTGCAGCGCGAGCTGCGGCACATCGCGGCCAAGACCGACGTGCGGCTGCGCAACGAGGACCGCGACCGGTGGAAGAAGATCCACAAGGAGATGCGCGCGAAGGGCGCGATCCGACCCTAGGCGCGGCGGTGGACGACGGCGCCGAGCAGGCCGGGGCCGACGTGCGCGCCGACGACGGCGCCGACCTCGCTCTCGTGCAGCGCGTGGAGGCCGGGCAGCCGGGCGCGGAGGCGTTCGGCGAGGGCGCGGGCGCCGTCGGCGGCGGCCAGGTGGTGGACGGCGACGTCCACCGGCCCGTCACCCGCGGCCTTCACCAGCGCGTCCTCCAGCCGGGCCAGCGCGCGGTCCGCCTTGCGCACGCGGTCCATCGGCTCGATCGCGCCGTCGACCAGGTGCAGCAACGGCTTCACCGACAGCGCGGTCCCTACCAGCGCGGCGGCCTTGCCGATGCGGCCGCCGCGGCGCAGGTACTCCAGCGTGTCGACGTAGAACATCGTCGCGGTCCGCCGCGCGCTCGCCTCGGCGGCGGTGGCGACCTCGAACGCATCGCCCCCGGCGTTGGCGATCTCGGCCGCGGCGAGCACCGCGAACCCGAGCCCCATCGCCGTCGTCCGCGAGTCGACCACCTTCACCCGTGGCCCGCCCGCGTCGAACAGGTCGTACGCCGCCGTCACCGCCGACTCGCGGGTGCCCGACAGCCGGGCGGAGAGGTGGATGGAGACGATGTCCGGCGCGCCGGCGGCCTCGTAGACCGCGCGGAACGCCGCCGCCGTCGGCGGTCGCGTCGACGCGGTGCCGCCGGAGCGGGACAGCCACGCGGCGAACTCCCCCGGCGTCAGCTCGACGCCCTCCAGCGCCTCGCCCTCCGGGGTGACGACGTGCAACGGCACGACCGCGACGCCGAGGCGTTCGGCGAGGCCGGCCGGGAGATACGCGGTCGAGTCCGTGACCACGGCGACGCGGGGACCGTCCATGACCGTAGGAGCATCGGCACGTTCGGCCGGGAGGATGAGGGGCAGGTTCCCGGCATGGCGAACACCATCACCGTCTGGTCCGACGTCGGCTGCCCCTGGGCGTCGCTGTTCGTGTGGCGCGCGCTCGCGCGGCGCGCGGCGCTCGGCCTGGAGGAAGCCGTCCGGCTGGACCACCGCTGCTTCCCACTGGAGCTGGTCAACGAGCGGCCGACGCCGCGCGCGGTCGTCGACGCCGAGGTCGAGGCGCTGGCGCCGCTCGTGCCGGACGCGGGGTGGCGGGCCTGGTCGCGCGACCCGTCCGCGTACCCGGTCACGACGCTGCCGGCGTTGGAGGCCGTGCAGGCGGCGAAGGCGCAGGGGCTGGACGCGAGCGAACGTCTCGACCTGGCGTTGCGGCAGGCGTTCTGGCGGGACAACCGGTGCATCTCGCTGCGGCACGAGGTGCTCGCGGCCGCCGAGTCGGCGGGCGTCGACGTGGCCGCGCTGGCCGAGGCCTTGGACGCGGGCACCGCGCGGCAGGCGGTCGTCGACGACTGGCGGGCGTTCAAGGAGGCGGGCGTGCAGGGCAGCCCGCACGTGTTCCTGCCGGACGGCAGCGACGTGGCGAACCCCGGCATCGAGCAGCACTGGGAGGGGCCGAAGCCCGGCGGCAAGCCGGTGGTCGACTCCGACGACGTCGGCGCGATCGACGCCCTCCTCCGCCGCGCCGCCGAGGCGTCCTAGGCGCCCCGCAACGCGGCGACCGTGTCGAGCAGCACCCGCCGCAACCGCTCCTCGACCGGCAGCGTCGCGACCCGCCGGACCAGCGTGTCGCGGTCGACCAAGCCTGCGGCGAGGAGCGCGGCGGCGAACTCGACGTCCTTGGGCCGGTACGCGACCAGCTTCGCGGCGACCAGGTCGTGCGGCTCCAGGCAGAGCGCCGTACCCGGCGCGGAGCCAGGCGTCGCGAAGCGGACGAGCCGGTCGCGCCACCCCTCCGGCAGCACAGCCGTGGTCACGCTGACGCCCTGCGCGTAGTACCCGAACGTCTCGTGGAACGGCGACGCTCGCCGATGGCGCCGTCGACCCGGTCGGCCTTCGCGTCATCCGGGTCGTCCAGGAACGCCACGTCGACCTCGACCGAACGCGCCGCCGCCGGTGGGAGGACCTCGTCGGGGAACGACGCGAGGATCGCCTGGCTGCCGATCACCAGCCCGTCGCCGGTGTCCACGATCGAGCACGCCGCGCGCAGGACGTGCTCGAGCTGCTCCCGCCGCACGTCACGCCACGCGGGTCGCGGCGCGGAACGCGGCCAGCGCCTTCGCCCGCTCGCGCTCGGTCAGCACCCCGGCGAACGGCGTGTTCTGCCGCAGCTCGACCGCGCGCGGAGACGGCGACACCAGCGTCGCGAGCAGCGTCTCGAGCGGGCCGTCCAGCAACGCCGCCCACGTGTCGAGGTCGGCGGCCACCGCGCCGTCGTGCCGCGCGCGGAGCAGGGCGAGGTTCCGCCGCGCCACCGCGCGCGTCCGCCCCGGGTCGAGCGCGACCTTGCCGGCGACGACGCGGTGCAGCCACAGGCTGCGTTGCTGGTCGCGGGTGAGTGGCACCGCGCCGCGCAGGAACCGCACGACGTCCGCCCGCCGGACGCGCCGGTGGGTCCCGACGACCTGGTACGGCAGCGCGCCGGTGGTGCACAGGTCGACCACGTGCTGGCGCGACGAGCCCAGGAGCGCGGCCGCCTGGCCGGTCGTCAGCAGGTCGTCGCCGTCCATGCCCCCAGCGTAGGAACCAACCACCAGAAACACAACCGCAGCCACCCGCCGGGACACGCGAGAGCCCGGCCGCCTGGCGGAGGCGGGCCGGGCTCTCGGTGCGGGCGGGCTAGCAGGTGGCGGGGGACGTCGCGGGGTTGGTCTCGGTGAAGCCGGCGGTGCCGTCGAGCAGGCCGGTGCGGCAGGCCGGCGCGACGCCGCGGAACAGCGCCGCGAGCCGCTCGAAGCCGGCGTTGCCGACGATGTGCGTGTCCGACGCCTCCGACGCGTGGCCGGCGAACGGCGAGGTGAAGCCGGGGATGTTGCCGGTGACGTAGCCGTCGAGCGTGGTGCCCGGCTCCGAGGCGTCGCCGCGGGTCAGCGCGGTCCAGAAGTCGACCGGGATGCCGAGCGAGCGCAGGCGGGTGTAGAGCTCCGGCGACTGGTTGTAGCCGACCAAGCCGTCGTCGACGCCCTGGACCATGACGACGCCCTTGACGCCGGACGCCTTGATGTCGTCGCCGTGGGTGACGACGGACAGGTCCTGGTACGCGGCCGGGTCCTGCTCGATGGTGCGGCCGCCGTTCTCGCGCTCGATGTCGGCGACGGCGTTCTTGGCGAACGCGTTGCCGGACAGCGACAGCGCGCGGGCCTCGAGGTAGGTCTCGGCGACGGTGGTGGCGCCCTCGATGTCGAACCAGTAGTCGAACAGCGGCTGCCCGCTGGCGCGCTTGGCGCCGGCGGCGACGGCGAGGCCGGCGGTGTTGCCGCCCATGCTCACGCCGTACATGACGATGGTGCGGGCGCCGGGGCAGAGCCGGTTGAACAGCTTGGCGGCGGCGATGGAGTCGGCGGCACCCTCGCGGACCTGCCAGCCGCGCGACGACGGCAACGGCGTGGTGCTGAAGTCGTCGACCTGGCCGCGGTAGTCCATGGCGACGGCGACGACGCCGTCGCGGCGGGCGGTGTCGGCGATGTGCTTGCGCCACGACTCGGCGGTGTGGCCGTAGCCGTGCGCGAACACGACGATGCCCTTCGCCGGGACGGCGGGCATGGCGTAGAGGCCCCAGGTGGGCTGGCCGTCGACGGTGAGGTCGAGGCGCTGCACGTCGGCCGGGTCGCCCACGCAGCGCGGGGCGTAGTCGGTGACGGCGTGGCTCTTGGCCGGCTTCGGCTTCGGGCCGCGGCGCTTGCCGGGCGTGGCGAGCGCGGGCGAGAGCGAGCCGGCGGCGACGGCCGCGACGATCGCGGCGACGGTGCAACGGCGGAACGTGCTGGGACGCATGTGACCCTTCCCCGAAGGTTGGCTACCGAACGGGGTTCGACGTCAGGCCGCCCCGCTCCTGCCCGCCCAACGACGCGGACGCCGCAGGGTCACGATCCGGTGCCCGTCCGGGTACAGCCGCAGGCGCGCGAGCTCCCACTCGCCGAACTCGGCGTGCAGCTTGAGGATCTCGCGCGCCGCGTCGCGACCGACGTGGCGGGGCAGCGTCACCCGCTGGTACTCGTACCGCATCCCAACGGTTGTACCGCCGCCCCGCCCGCGGGCGCTACCGGAACGACAGGCCCGGCTTGGCGGCCGGGCCGCTGCCGACGACGAAGTCCATCGCCGGCGTCTCGTCCACCGGGTACAGGTACGACTGGTCCGCCTGCACCGCGGTGAACGTGTTGGTCAGGGTGTAGACCGTGGCGTCGAACATCCGGCTGCCGGTCTTCGGCGTCGCCAGCGACGGCACCTTGCCCTTGCCGGTCGACCCGACCTGCGCCTTGAGCAGCGCGCGCGGGATCGAGAACTGGAGGACGCCGTTGTCCTGGTTGACCCGGCCGGGGATCGACGTCTTCTGCGGCCAGACGATCAGCTTCTCCGACGTGGGGTCGGGCTGGCCGGCCTCGGCTGACTTCGTGGTGAAGTCGTCGAAGCCGTACGTGAAGCCGGTGACCGGGTTCCACGCCGCGGTGGCGCCGGCCGGCTGGTAGCCGTTCATGAAGCGGAACAGCCACACGAGCGACTGCGCCCGGCCGGTGGTCAGCGCGTTCTGGAGCGCGGCGTTGGAGAGGTCGCCGAGCTTGATGGTGACGGTGACGCCGCCGTTCGGGACCTTCTTGCCGGTGCTCAGGTTGATCTCCGGGCTGACGTCGACGCGCTGGGCGTCGAGCGCCGGCAGGTTCGCCGGCGTCGGCGTCACGAACAGGTTCGAGTACGACGTCAGGGCGTCGCCCGTCGGGTCCTTGGTGGTGTTGCGCTTGGCCGGACGGCGCGCCTTGAGCGTCCCGCCCATGAGGCTCGGGCCGGTCTCCTGCGTGACGACCGTGGCGGTGGACACGTGGCCCACGTCGTCGGTCGGCTTCTTCGCCGAGGTGCCGTAGACGAGCGACAGGCGACCGGTGCGCGGGCTGAGGTCCATCGCGAAGTAGTCCGCGAGCGACCGGTCGCCCTTCGGCAGGCTGATGTCGCAGTTGAGGCCGGCGAGGCAGATCGAGTTGTAGTGGAACGGGTGGCTGGTCGCCTTCGACTGGTACCAGCTCGGGTTCGACTTGAGCGCGTCGAGCGTCATCGAGACGTACGGGAACCACGACGCCTTGAACTGGCCGCTGTCCGGGTCGCCGACGCTCTCGGTGCCGAAGAACGCCACGGCGACGCGGCCCGGCGCGCCCGCGACGATCCACGGCATGACGGTCGTCTCGACCTTGTCGCGGTTGACGCGGAACTGCTTGTTGTTGCCGATCTCCTCGCCCTTGTGGCACTTGTTCAGCGCGGAGCGCTTGACGACCGTCATGTACGTGTCGCGGTCGCCGCCCTTCATGCTGTACGTGATGTAGACGTTCCCGGCGGTATCGTGGTCGGCGAGGATGAACCCGGCGCTCGGGTCGCCGCCGGTGTCGATGACGTCGCAGTAGTCCCACGTCGCGCCGCCGTCCAGCGAGACGTCGAGGCGGATCGCGGAGCCCTTGTACGCAGGGAAGTAGACGATCGCCTTGTCCGGGTTCATGTCCTTGGACAGGATCGCGCGCATCGGGCCGATGCGGCCGCCGCCGTCGCCGGTGAAGATCGGCGCGCCGTAGGTGAGGCCGCCGTCGGTCGACTTCTGGACGGTGTAGTCCTGGACCTGGTGGTTGTAGTTGAAGAACGCCGTCTTCTCGCCGGTGAAGACCACCCACTGGCGGTCGACGCCGACCGGCGACTCGGACACCGGCGACGCGGTGAACGTGCGGCCGGTGTCGCTGGAGACGGCGGTGCTGAAGTTCGTGAGCGGCCCGAGGCCGGTGTAGGCGAAGTTGTACTTGCCCTGCGAGTTCTTCACCGGCGCGCTGGCGAGACCGCAGTCGCCGCCGCCCTCGCCGGCCGAGATCTGGCCGCGCGGCGGGGCGCCGAGGAGGTGGAACTGGTCGCCGCCGTCGGTCGACACCTGGAGGTAGTCGGCGACGTTGCTGAAGCCGGACGGGCCGCAGGTGTAGATGTTGCCGCCGCGGTCGATGTGGATCTCGGGCTCGCCCACGTCGCGCTGCGGGTCCGTGGGGACCGCGGCCGACCAGGACGTGCCGCCGGTGCCCTTGGAGGCGTACCGGCCGGCGCCCTCGGCGCCGGGAAGCGTGACGAGCGCGGCCGCGACGGGCACGGCCGCGAAGGCGAGCAGCGCGACGCGCCGGAACGCGCCGAACGACGACAAGGACATGCGAGGGCCACCTTCGGTACGGAGGGGTGCTGTGCGGGTGCTTCTACGCGGCGCCTCGCGTTCCTGCACCCGGAGGGGTGAAGAGGCGGCCGGAACGCGCCGATGAACGGGAGGACGGCGGCGTGCGCCGAGCGGGAGCGGGCGGTGAACGAGTTCGAGCGGCTGATGACCGACCTGTACGACGACGGCGTCGTCGAGGAGGTCATCCGGCCCGCCGCGATCCTCCCCGAGGAGGCGGCCCGGCTGGTGCTGGTCGAGCTGGCGCTGCGCGACATCGACGCGGGCGGGACGTGGCGCGCGAGCCCGACGGTGTGGCACCGCTACGACCGGCCGCGCGACGCCGACGACCCGACGCCGATGGAGGCGCGGCTCGTGGGGACGTTGCAGGTCGCCTACGGCACCCCGACCCGCTACGAGATCACGATCTACCGGGCGACCGTGACCCGGCTCGGCACCGAGGCGGGGTGGACGGTCGAGTCGCTCTGCGACGAGGCGCTGGGGTTCGGCGGGCTGACGCTCGCGACCTGCCCGCGCGCCGGGCTGAACCCGCCGCCGAAGCCGTTCCGGCCCCGGTAGCCCGGCGCTTCCGGGAAGCGTTCCGCGCTTTCGGCGTGCGGGAGGCGCTTCCGGGAAGCGCTGACGACCGGGCGGCGCGCGGGGCGTCAGGCGCCGGTGTCGAGCTCGAACCACACGAGCTTGCCTGCGGCGAGCGTCTCGACGCCCCACCGGGTGGCCAGCCCGGCCACGAACTGGAGCCCGCGCCCGCCCTCGGCGAGCACGTCCGACTCGTCGCCCGCCTGGGCCCGTAGCCGCGGCAGCGCGCCCGCCTCGCGGTCGTGCACCTCGACGCGCAGGCCGCCGGGGCGGCGGACGACGCGCAGCCGCAGGTCCCCGGACGCGTGCCGGATGGCGTTGGTGACGAGCTCGCTGGTGAGCAGGACCGCGACCTCCGCGACGGCGGTGAGGCCCCACAGCTCGGCGGCGCGGGCGACGGCCTCGCGCCCGGTGCGCACCGACGTCGGCACCGGGGGCAGCGCCAGCGACGCCTCGCGATCGGTCGGCTCCAGCTCCTCCGCCGACGCCGGCGGGCGGTGGTCGTGCAGCGCGAGGACGAGCAGCGCGATGTCGTCGTCGTGCTCCGCGCCGGGGCGCAGCGCGTTGAGGACGTGGTCGGCGAACGCCTCGGCGTCCAGCCCGGCGTCGAGGGCCGCGCCGGCGGCGGCGCAGAGGCGTTCCAGCCCCTCGTCCACGCCGGACGCGGCGTCCTCGACCAGGCCGTCGGTGTAGAGGATCAGCCGGGAGCCCGGCTCGATGCGCACCGACCGCTGGCTGAAGTCGGCGCCGCCGACGCCGAGCGGCATCCCCGGGTCGCCCTCGAGGAACAACGACGTGCCGTCGGGACGCAGCAGCAGCGGCGGCAGGTGCCCGGCGCGGGCGAACACCGCCTCGCCGGCCGACGGGTCGTAGCGCACGACGATGCAGGTGGTGAGCGCCGGGTCGTCCAGCGTCGTGACCATCCGGTCGACGCGGTGCAGCACCTCGGCCGGCTCGTGGTCGTCCAGCGTGTACGCGCGCACGGCGGAGCGGAGCTGGCCCATGACGGCGGCGGCGCCGACGCCGCGGCCCATGACGTCGCCGACGACCACGACGACGCGCTCGCCGCTGACGGGGATGACGTCGTACCAGTCGCCGCCGACCTCGGCGCCGGCGGCGCCGGGCAGGTACCGGACGGCGCAGGTGCCGGACGCGAGCGGCGGCACGGCGCGCGGGAGCAGGCTGCGTTGCAGGGTCAGGGCGGCGCGGCGCTCGCGGGAGTAGAGGGCGGCGTTGTCGAGCGCGAGCGCGGCGCGGGCGGCCAGCTCGTCCACGAGCTGCGCGTCGGCCGCGCCGAACGCCGCCCGGTCGGCCCGGGCGAGCGACAGCGCGCCGATGACCCGGCCGCGGGCGCGGAGCGGGACGGAGACGACGCCGCCCAGCCGCAGCGAACGCAGCAGCGCGAGGTCGTCCGCGTCGAGGGCGCCCAGCAGCTCGTCCGGCACGTCGTGGAACTGCTGCGCGCGACCGCTCTCGATGACCGCGCCCGGCCCGCCGGGCTGGTCCCGGGTGACGGGGAAGCGTTCGAGCAGGTGGCGCAGCGCGCGCTGGGTGGCGGCGTCCGGGTGGAACAGCGCGGCGAGGCGGACCTGGGCGTTGTCGTCCACCAGGTGGACGGCGGCCCAGTCGCCGAGCGCGGGGACGCAGAGCGCGCCGAGCCGGCTCGCGGTCTGGGTGACGTCGAGCGAGCTGCCGAGCAGCTCGCCGGCGGTGGCGAGGAACTGCAGCCGCGACTGCGCCTGCTCCGCCTCGGCCCGGGCGGCCCGCTCCTGCTCGTAGAGGCGGGCGTTGTCGATCGCGACGGCGGCCTGCGCGGCGGCGCCGACCACAAGGCGTTCGTGCCGCTCGGTGAACCGCCCCGGCTCGGCGTGGCCGAAGAACAGGCCGCCGTGCACCTCGCCGGTGCGCGCCACGACGGGGACGGCGAGGTACGAGCGCACCGGCAGGTGGCCCTCCGGCATGCCGCGGTGGGGCGGGTTGTGGCCGTAGCGCGGGTCCTGGGTGACGTCGTGCAGGCGCACCGGCGCCTCGCCGTTGAACGTCGGCGCGAAGATCGCGGTGTTGCGCGGCATCCCGAACTGCGCGAACGCCTCGCGCGGCGCGCCGGAGAGCGTGAACAGCAGGAACGACTCCCCCGCCGCGTCGACGGTGTTGTAGAAGAACGCGCCGAAGTCGGCGCCGACCATCTCGGTGGTGAGGTCGGTGACCGTCTGCACGAGCGACTGGGTGTCGAGCTGCCCGGACAGCGCGGCGCCGATGTCGCGGAGGCGTTCGACGATCCGCGTCTCCTCGCGCAGCCGCGCCTCGGCGCGGCGCTCCTCGGTGACGTCGTCGGTGGTGCCGACCCACTCGCGGACGGCGCCGGCCGCGTCGCGGACCGGGATCGCGCGGGCGACGACGACGCGCCAGTCGTCGCCGGACCGGATCGGGTACTCGGCGACGTACGGCTCGCCCGTCGCGACCGCGCCGTCCCAGAGGGCCGCGACGCGGTCGCGGTGCTCGGGGTGGACCGCGTCCAGCCAGCCGCCGGCGAGCACCTCGTCCTCGGACTGCCCGGTCCGGCCGCGCCAGGCCGGCATGTCGGAGGCGAGCCGCCCGTCCGCGTCCGCCCGCCACACGTCCATCGCGGTGGCCTCGACCAGCGACCGGTACCGCGCCTCGGTCTCGGCCAGGGCGCGTACGGTCTCGGCGGTGGCGGCGTCGGGAACCACCCCGTGACCCTACCCAGCGGGCTACCCCCCGCTAACCCGCCGGAGCTGCTCGGCGTGGTCGTACGGGTGCGCGGCGTACGTGCGCAGCCAGTCCTCGACGCCGTACGGGCCGGACTCGGTGTGCGTGCCGGCCCGCGCCCACTCGGCCTCGGTGAGCAGGCCGAGCAGCTCGGCGCTCGTGGCCCGGGCCGCCTCGACGGCGCGCAGCGCCGCGTCGACCGGGCGGTCGTAGCGGAGCACGCGGGCGAACGCGTTCTCGTCGTAGCCCGCGATGACCGGCGCGTCCTCGGCGAGCAGCCGGCGCAGCCGGAGCGCGGAGGTGAGCTCGCTGTCGGCGAGGTGGTGGACGACCTGGCGGCCGGTCCAGCCGCCGTCCGGCGCGGGCCGGTCCAGCCGGTCGCCGGCGCCGGCCACCGCCGCCGCGAACGCCGCGTAGCCGCCGCGGTACCGCTCGACCAGGGCCGCGCGCTCCGCCGGCGTCACCGGCGGGGCTGCCAGTCGCGGCCGTCGCGGGTGTCGGCGCCGTACCGCGGCGCGAGGGCGGCCACGCCGACGGCCCAGAGGACGAGGAGGAGCAGCGGGATCGTCATGGGGCGATGCTGCGCCCGCGGCGGCAGCGGGACGAGTGGCAGGGTTGACCATCAACGCAGGATTACTGCCATACTCGGTGTCATGCTGCGGGACGTTGCGGTAGCGGTGTGCGACGACGTGAGCGTCTTCGAGCTCGGCGTCGTCTGCGAGGTGTTCGGGATCGACCGGTCCGACGTCGGGCTGCCCCGGTACGAGTTCGCGGTCTGCGCGGCCGAGCCGGGACCGTTGCGGACCGGGGGCGGGTTCACGATCGAGCCCGCCTACGGGCTGGACCGGCTGGCGACCGCCGACCTGGTGGCCGTGCCGCACTGGCGGTCGGCCGACGAGCCGCCGCCGCCCGCGCTGCTCGCCGCGCTGCGGGACGTGGTGGCGCGCGGCGGGCGGGTCATGAGCGTCTGCTCGGGGGCGTTCGTGCTGGCCGCGGCCGGGCTGCTCGACGGGCGGCGCGCGACGACCCACTGGAAGTACGCCGCCGCGCTCGCCGCGCGCTACCCGGCGATCGACGTCGACCCGAACGTCCTCTACGTCGACTCCGGCCCCGTCCTCACCTCGGCCGGCACCGCCGCCGGCATCGACCTCTGCCTGCACCTGGTCCGCGAGGAGCACGGCCCCGCCGTCGCCAACGCCGTCGCCCGCCGGATGGTCGTGCCGCCGCACCGCGACGGCGGGCAGGCGCAGTACGTCGAGGCGCCGGTGCCCGAGCCGCGCCGCGACGACCTCGGCGACGTGCTGGCCTGGGCGGTCGAGCACCTGGACGAGCCGCTGGCCGTCGACGACCTGGCGGCGCGCGCGCTGATGTCGCCGCGGACGTTCGCCCGGCGGTTCCGCGCGGCGACCGGCACCACGCCGTACGCCTGGCTGCTGCACCAGCGGACGCTGCACGCGCAACGCCTCCTCGAGGCCGGGCACGGCGTCGAGGAGGTGGCGCGGCGCAGCGGCTTCGGGTCGGCGGCGACGCTGCGGGAGCACTTCGCGCGGGCGCGCGGCACGTCGCCGCGCGCGTACCAGCGGGCGTTCGCCGGCCGCTGACCCCGTGTCGTTCCGTGCCGTCGCGGGTAGGTCACGCGGCGTGACGCGCATCGGGCTGGTGCTCGGCGCCGGCGGCGTGACCGGCGAGGCGTTCCACCGTGGCGTGCTGGCGGCGCTGGGCGACGCCGGCTTCGACGCGCGGTCCGCCGAGGTGGTCGTCGGGACGTCCGCGGGGTCCCTCGTCGGGGCGGCGTTGCGCTGCTCCGGCTGGGCGGGTGCCACGGCCGGCGCGGCACCTCCGGACGGCGCGCTCGCCGCGCTGCCCGCGCGGGTCGACCCGCGGGCGTTGCTCGCCGCCGCGCGGCGGCCGTGGGCGGTGCGGGCCGGCGTGCTCGCGACCGCGCTCGTGCCGGCCGGGACGCGGCCGACGGAGACGTTCGTGTCGGGGCTGCGGCGGCGCTGCGGCACCACCTGGCCGGAGCGCGACCTGTACGTCTGCGCGGTACGGCGCCGCGACGGCCGCCGCGTGGTCTTCGGCGCGCCCGGCGCCCCGGTCGCCGACGTCGCCTCCGCGGTCGGCGCGTCCTGCGCGATCCCCGGCTACTTCCGGCCGGTGACGATCGGCGGCGAGGCGTACGTCGACGGCGGCGTCCACTCCCCCACCAACGCCGACGTGCTCGCCGGCCGCGGGCTGGACCTGGTCGTCGTGTCGTCGCCGATGTCGGTCGAGCGCCACTCGCTGCGCGCGAAGCTCGACCTGTCGGCGCGGCTGTTCTGGCACCGGTACCTCACCGCCGAGCGCCGCGCGCTGGAGCGTTCCGGCACGCTGGTGCTGGCGGTCGAGCCGGGCGGCGAGACGCTGCGCGCGCTCGGCGTGAACACGTTGAAGGCCGCGCGCGTCGACGACATCGAGGACCTGGCGCGGGCGGCGACGGCCGCGCTGCTGCGCCGCCCGGAGAAGGCCGGCCGGGTCGCGCTGCTGGCCGGCCGTCCCGCCCGTACCGCCTAACGAACGATCGTCACCGGGGTGCCGGGCGGCACGAGCTTGACGAGCTGGAGCAGGTCGGCGTTGCGCAGGCGGACGCAGCCGTGGCTCGCGGCGGTGCCGATGGACGACGGGCGGTTGGTGCCGTGGATGCCGATCTGGCCGATGCCGCCGTTGCCGAACTGGTGCAGCACGTTCGAGAAGCCCGCGACGCTGAGCAGGAACGGCCCGTACGCCCCGCCGTAGCGCATCGGCGTGACGAAGTCGACGTAGAACGAGCCGGTCGGCGTCGGCGTACGCGGCGCCCCGACGGCGACCGGGCGCTGCCAGACCGCGCGGCCGCCGCGGTAGACGGTGAGCCGCTTGGCGCAGAGCTCGACCTGGATGCGGAACGGCGCGGTGTACGGCGCGACCTCGGCCGCGCGCACCCAGCCGGTGCTGCCGTTGGGCCGGACCGGGAGCTGGACGCGCAGCCAGGCGCCGCGGCGTTCGACCACGAGGACGGTGAGCTGCTGGCCCTCGATCGTCGGGTTGGACAGGGTGCGCGCGACCGGCCCGTCCGGCGCGGTGCGCACGGCGAGCGCGGTGCCGACGGCCCGCGCGGGCGTCGCCGGCAGCGGCGACACGGCGGGCGCGGCCGGGCAGGCGCCCACCCGGGCGACGGGCGCGGCGACGACCTTCGGCCGGACCGTGGGGTCGAACGGCAGGTCCACGGTGCCGTTGGGCACCGGCAGCATGGTGTACGGCCCGACGATCGGCGAGGCGGCGAGCGGGTCGCCGGGCGGGCGGAGCCGGTCGACGGCGACGGAGGCCGCGGTCGTGAGCAGCACGAGCAGCGCGACGGCGAGCGTCGTGACGCCGCGCCGGGTCCTGCGCCCCATGGCCACCTCCGTTCCGCACCACTATGCCGGGCTCGTACCGGATTGTCGCCGGTGCCGGACCGCTCCTGTAGGCCCGAATGGACGCCGACTTTCCGTGAAGCCGCCCGGGACACCGCGCCGATGACGATCCTGGACAGCGGACGCCGAACCCCCGGGGGGACTCTCGCATGCACGGAGCCCGCAACGCCGCACGGGCGCTGCTCGCCACGCTGCTCGCCGTTGCCGCGGTCGGGGTGGCCGCGCCGCCGGCGGGGGCGGGCGAGCTGCCGGCCGGCGTCACCCTCGAGGTCACCGGCGGGTGCGGGCCGCTGATCAGCGGCTTCCCGGACCAGCCGTACGACCTGGAGGTCGTCTCCGACGGCGCCCCGTTGACCGCGGTGACGGTCGTCCCGGTCATGCCCGCGGGCATCGTGGCGACACCGGCCAGCACGCCGCCCGCGAACGTGCCGGCGCACCACAGGTGGGCGTTCCGCTTCGACCTCTCGGTCGCCGGGTCGGTGCCCGCCGGGACGGTGGAGATCGCGTTCGACGTGACCGTCGACGGCGTCACCGTGCGGAGGTCGTGGCCGAAGACCGTGCGGAGCAGGCCGTCGGCGCCGACCGGCGTGACGGCCACGGCCGGCGACACGACGGCGACCGTGTCCTGGACGGCGCCGGTGGTGCGCGACCGCCCCGACGCGACGCTCGGCCGCTACACGATCACGGCCCTCCCCGGCGGCGCCACGACCGAGGTCGTCAACGTCACCACCGCCGTCGTCGCGGGGCTCACCAACGGCACGTCGTACACGTTCACCGTCACGACGTACGGCTACTTCGGGGAGACGACGAGCGACCCGTCGAACGCCGTCGTCCCCGCGGGCGCCCCGGCCGCGCCGGAGGGCGTCACGGCGACCGGTCCGGGTGGCTCGCGCACGGTGTCGTGGGAGGCCGCCGACCCGAACGGCTCCCCCGTCACCGGCTACACCGTCACGGCGTACCCGAGCGGCAACACGTTCTCCGTCGGCCCGGACGCGCGCTCCACGCAGGTCGGCACCGCGGACGCGATGGTCGCCGACGGCTTCACCGTGCGGGCCACCAACGCCGTCGGCACCGGCCCGGAGAGCCGCCGTACCGACGTGCCGGCGCCGGCGGTGCCGGGCGCGTTCGCCGGGACGGTCCTCGTCAACGGCGGCGACGCCGCCATCTTCGCGGGCGTCGGCGACACCGGGCCCGACCCGTCGGTCACCGGCTACGACGTCGACATCCGGCCCGCCGGCTACGGGTTCCACCTCGACCGCCCGGCCACCGACGGCCCGTGGACGGGCGGCATCGGCTACGGCGGCGGCTTCACCAACAACACGACCCAGTACGTGCGGGCGCGCGCCACGAACGCCGCCGGCGCCGGTCCGTGGTCGGCCGCCGTCACGGGGACGCCGTCCGGCAAGCCGTACGGGCCGGAGCTCCTCGTCGTCCCGCGGGACGGCAGCGTGTCGTTCTGCCTCCTCGGCGCGGCGGGCAACGGCAAGCCGGTCACGCAGTACGAGGTGTCGACGTCGAACGGCGAGCTGGTCGCGGGGGTCGACGGGTCCGCCCGCACCGGGCGCGTCACCGGCCTGGACAACGGGCAGTGGTACTCGTTCGTCGTCCGCGCCCGCAACGCCAACGGGCTCGGCTACGCGAGCAGCCCGACCTACGCCGTCACGCCGTCCGGCCCGCCGGCGGCGCCGCCCTGGGTGACCGCGGCGCCGAGCGGGGAGGACCCGGCCGCGGCGGTCGTGTCGTGGCAGCAGGTGCCGGCGGCGCCCGGGTACACGGTCACCGCCTCCCCCGGCGGCGCCAGGGTCGACGTCCCCGGCAACCTCGCCTCCGCCACCGTGACCGGCCTCGACCCGGACACCGCGTACACGTTCGACGTGCGCGGCTGGAACTCCGTCGGCGCGGGCGCCGCCACCACCTCCGACGAGGTGCGCACGCCGGACACGGTCGCCCCGGTCGTCACGATCGACGCGAAGCCGCCGGCGGTCTCGTCCTCGCCCGGCGTGTCGGTGCCGTTCACGGCGACCGACGGGCACGCCGTCACGACGACCTGCGCGCTCGACGGCGGCACGGCGGCGCCGTGCACCTCGCCCGTCGCCTACACCGGCCTCGCCGACGGCTCGCACACCGTCGCCGTCACCGCCACCGACCCCTCGGGCAACGCCGGGTCGGCGAGCGTGACGTGGCGCGTCGACACCGTCGACCCGACCGTCACGATCACCTCCGGCCCGCCCGGGATGACCGCGCTGCGGACGGCGTCGGTGACGTTCACCGCGGACGAGGCCGGCGTGACCTACACCTGCGCGTTCGACAACGACGCGCCCGTGCCGTGCACGTCCCCGGCCGGGTACACCGGCGTCGCCGACGGCACGCACCACGTCACCGTCACCGGGACCGACCTCGCCGGCAACACCGGCTCCGACGGCGTCACCTGGCACGTCGACCCGACGCTGCCGTGGGTGGCCGTGACCAAGCAGCCGAAGAGCTACACGACGGCGCGCGACGCCGCGGTCGAGTTCGAGGCGACGCCCGGCACGACCACGTGCGCGTTCGACGGCGGCACCGCCGCGCCGTGCACGTCGCCGCTGTCCTACACCGGCCTCGCCGACGGCACGCACACCGTCGTCGTGACGATCGCCGACGGCGACGGCCGGACCGGCACCGCGACCGCCACCTGGCACGTCGACAACGCCGCCCCCGCGCTGTCGTTCACGGCGAAGCCGCCGGCGGCGACGCAGGCGACCGCCGCGAACCTGTCGTTCGGCGCGACCGACGCCTCACCCCTCACGTACTCCTGCGCCCTCGACGGCGCGCAGCCGGCGACCTGCGACGGCGGCACCGCCTCCTACACCGGCCTCGCCGAGGGCGAGCACACGCTGCACGTCGTCGTCACCGACGCCGCCCTCAACGCGTCCTCCGCCGACGCGACCTGGCGGGTCGACACGACCGCGCCCGGCATGACGATGAACGAGGGGCCGGACGCCGTCACCGCGTCGCGGAGCGCGACGTTCGCGTTCGGCGCCGACGAGACCGCGACGTTCGCGTGCGCGCTCGACGGCGCCGCCGCCGCGGCCTGCACGTCGCCGAAGACGTTCACCGGCCTGGCCGACGGCGACCACACGCTCGTCGTCACCGCGACCGACACCGCCGGCAACGCCGACCACGTCGACCGCACCTGGCACGTCGACGGCACCGCGCCGAAGGTCACCGTCCCGCTGCTCCCGGCGTTCACGCTGACGAGCACGGCCGGCGTCGCCTACGGCGCCACCGACGGCTCCGGCGTCGCGTCGTACGACGTGCGCTACCGCGGCGCGCCGTGGAACGCGGGGTTCGGGCCGTTCCAGTACCCGCCGGCGTGGCAGGGCACGACCGCGACCGCGCGGTCGCTCGCCGCCACGGCCGGCGCGACGTACTGCTTCTCGGTCCGCGCCCGCGGTACCCTCGGCACCGTCTCC
The DNA here is from genome assembly GCA_035714365.1 of Mycobacteriales bacterium. Classification (GTDB taxonomy): domain Bacteria; phylum Actinomycetota; class Actinomycetes; order BP-191; family BP-191; genus BP-191. The sequence continues at coordinate 53,108 of DASTMB010000003.1, forward strand.
GCGTGGAGCGCCGAACGCTGCACCGCCCGGCCGCTGGACGACCGCGCCCTCGCGGCCGGCACCGGCTGGGGCCGCGGCACCGGCGCGTCCGACTACCTCGGCACGTTCACCGGCACCTCCACCGTGGGCGCGGTCCTCACGCGCACCGGCGTGCAGGCGCGGCGGCTCGCGCTGGTCGCCCGCACCTGCGCCGGCTGCGCCACCGTCGGCATCTACGTCGACGGCACCCTGGTGAAGCAGGTCGGCCTCGCGTCGGCCGCGACGGCGTACCGGAAGGTGTTCACGGTCGACCTCGGCTCGGTGCGTTCCGGCACCGTCACGATCCGTACCCTCACCGCCGGCCGCGCGTACGTCGACGGCCTCGGCACGTCACGTGTCTGACAGCTCGACCAGCAACGGCGCGTGGTCCGACGGCTTCAGCCCCTTGCGGAAGTCGCGGTCGATGCCGCAGCGGACGACCCGCGGCGCGAGGCGGGCCGACAGCAGCGCGAGATCGATCCGCATGCCCATGTTCTTGTGGAACATCCCGGCCCGGTAGTCGTAGTAGGTGAAGCCGACGGCCTCCGGCGACACCACGCGGAACGCGTCCACCAGCCCGGTCGCGAGGATGCGGTCCAGCCGCTCGCGCTCCGGCCGCGAGGTGTGCGTGGTGCCGGTGAACAGCGCCGGGTCCCACACGTCGCGGTCCTCCGGCGCGATGTTGAAGTCGCCCGCCACGAATACCGGCTCCGGCGCCGCCGTGAGCACCGCCAGCCGGTCGCGCATCGCGTCGAGGAACGTCAGCTTCTCCTCGTAGGTCGGCGTGTCCAGCGCGCGGCCGTTGACGACGTACACGCTGACGCAACGCAGCCCGCCCACCGTGGCCTCGACCCACCGCGCCTCCTCGGTGCGCGCCTCGCCCGGCAACCCGCGGACGACGTCGAACGGCGCCCGCTCCAGCGGCGCGAGCACCGCGACGCCGGCCCAGCGGCCGCCGGAGAGGTGGGCGGCGGCGTAGCCGGCCTCCTCGAGCGCCCAGGTGGGGAACGTCGCGTCCCCGACCTTGGTCTCCTGGAGGCAGAGCACGTCCGGCCGGTGCGTCCCGAGGAACTCCAGGACGCGCGGGAGGCGGGCGGTGAGCGAGTTGACGTTCCAGGTCGCCAGCAGCACGCGGCAGACTCAAGCACATGGTGGCGGCCGTGGTGCTCGCGGCCGGTCGCGGGTCGCGGCTGCGGCCGCTGACCGACCTGCGCCCGAAGCCGCTCTGCCCGGTCGGCAACGTGCCGTTGCTCGACCTGGCGCTGGACGCCGCCGCGGCCGTCACGGACGCGGTCGCGGTCAACGCCTGCCACCTCGCGGAGCAGGTCGCGGCGCACGTCGGCGACCGCGCGCACCTGTCGCTGGAGACCGACGTCGACGGCGGCCTCGGCACCGCCGGCGCCCTCGGGCGCCTCAAGCCGTGGCTCGATGGACGGGACGTGCTCGTCCTCAACGGCGACGCGTACCGGCCGGGCCCGCTGGACGCGCTGGTCGACGGCTGGGACGGCGAGCGGGTGCGGCTGCTCGTCGTGCGCGACCCGGCGCGCGGCGACTTCGGCGAGTGGCGGTTCGCCGGCGCGTCGCTGCACCCGTGGCGGGTGGTCGCGCCGCTGCCGGACGAGCCGCTCGGCCTCTACGAGGCGGTGTGGCGGCACACCGAGCCGGAGCTGGTGCCGTGGGACGGGCCGTTCGTCGACTGCGGGACGGTGCGCGACTACCTCGACGCGAACCTCCTCGCGAGCGGCGGCGCCTCCGTCGTCGGCGCCGGCGCGACGGTCGACGGCGAGCTGGTGCGCTCGGTCGTCTGGGCGGGCGGCGTCGTGCGCGCCGGCGAGCGGCTGGTCGACGCCGTCCGCACCGACACCGGGCTCACCGTGACCGCGCCGCGTTAGACCGGCCCGCCTGCGGGCAGGAGACGGACGTGCCGAACGACGACCCGCAGGCGATCCTCGACTCCTGCAAGCGCGCCGCCGCGATCCTCACCGAGGCGAAGGTGCCGTTCGCCATCGGCGGCGGGATCGCGTGCTGGTGCTACGGCGCTCCGGAGTCCGACCACGACGTCGACATCATGCTGCGCGAGGAGGACGCCCGCGGCGCGCAGGAGCTGCTCGCCACGCACGGCATGAAGCCGGTCGACCCGCCGGAGGACTGGCTGGTCAAGGTCTACGACGGCGACGTGCTGATCGACCTCATCTTCCGGCCCGAGGGGCTGCCGATCACCGACGAGGTGATCGAGCGCGCGCCGGTCCGCGACGTCAACGCGATGAAGATGCGCGTGCTCCGCCTCGAGGACGTGTTCGTCACCAAGCTGCTCTCCTACAACGAACACCACCTCGACTTCCTGGGCCTGCTCGCCGTCGCGCGCGCCGTGCGCGAGCAGGTCGACTGGCAGGCCGTCAGCGAGGCCGTGGACCACTCGCCGTTCGCGGCGGCGTTCCTGACCCTGGTCGAACGCCTCGGCATCGTGGCCGAGCCGTTGCGGCGGGCCGGCTGATGGACCACGGCCCGCCCGAGTCGCCCGAGTACCTCGGCGGCTGGCTCGCCGAGCACCTCGCCGAGGACGGCGACCTGCACGAGCTCGGCATCACCGTGCGCGTCGCGGGCGACGCGGTGTTCCTCTCCGGCGTCGTCGGCACCGACGAGCGCCGCGAGCTGGTCGGCCGCCGCGCCGCCGAGCTGCTGCCCACGCTGGACGTCCGCAACGAGGTGACCGTGGCCGCGTACCCGGAGCCCGAGGGACGGGAGTCGTTCGCGTGATCCGCATCGCCGCCGTGGGGGACGTGCACGTCGGCGCGGACTCGCGCGGGCGGCTCGCCCCCCAGCTCGCCCACCTGTCCGAGCAGGCCGACGTGCTGCTGCTCGCCGGCGACCTCACCCGCTGCGGCGCCGCGAGCGAGGCGCGGGTGCTCGCCGACGAGCTGCGCGACGTCGGCGTGCCGGTCGTCGCCGTCCTCGGCAACCACGACCACCACGCCGGCGAGGTGCGCGCGCTGACGGACGTGCTGCGGCAGGCCGGGATCGTCGTGCTCGAGGGCGGCACGCACGTCGTCGAGGTCGGCGGCTGCCGGCTCGGCGTCGCCGGGACGAAGGGGTTCGGCGGCGGCTTCGCCGGCGCCTGCGGGAGCGACTTCGGCGAGCCGGAGATGAAGGCGTTCGTCGGCCACACCAAGGCGCTGGCCGAACGCCTGCACGACGGCCTCGCGCGCCTGGACACCGACTACCGGGTCGCGCTGCTGCACTACTCGCCGGTGCCGGACACGCTGGCCGGCGAGCGGCTGGAGATCTACCCGTTCCTCGGCTCGTACCTGCTCGCCGAGGCGATCGACAAGGCCGGCGCCGACCTGGTCCTGCACGGCCACGCGCACGGCGGCACCGAGAAGGGCGTCACCGCGGGCGGCGTCCGCGTCCGCAACGTCGCGCAGCCGGTGATCCGGCAGGCGTACGCGCTCTACAACCTCGGCGACCGCGAGCTCGCGAGCGTCTAACGCGCGACCAGCTCGGCCCGGCCCTCGCGGACCGTCAGCACCCGCGTGCTCGACGGCGCGACCGGCGGCCCGCCGACCGGGAACGGCCCGAACGTCCCGAGGTTCGTGACGACCGTGAACGTCGCCGACCACCGCGTCGTCAGCGTCACCGTGGGCCGGGCGGCGTCGCGGTAGACGTGGGTGACGTCGCCGGTCGGGTACGGCCCGCCGGCCGACGCCGTCTCGAACGCCGCGCTGCCGTCGCCGAAGTCCCACACGTACGACGGCGTCGCCGTCAGCGTCAGCCGCGCGCCGGCCGGGCCGAACGTCTCCGTCATCGGCGCCGCGCCAGTCGCCGCGAAGTACGCCGCCTTGTTGACGAGGACCTTCCCGGCCGGCGGCTGCACGCCGATGGCGGCGGCCGGCGGCGTCATCCGCCGCAGGTACTCCCGCGCGTCGGCGGTGACCCGGCCGACCGTCAGCGGCGGGTTGTCGGCGCCGATGCAGGACGTGCCGATCTGGTCCCACGACTCGCCGGGGCGGCGGACGTAGACCCAGAACAGGATGCCCTCGCCGCGACAGGAGTTGACCGCGGCGCCGCAGAGCGCGTCGGCGCCGTTGGTGGGGCTGTTGATCGAGCAGGCGGGCACCAGCGCGTACTCGCAGCCGGTGCAGGACGACGTGGCGTGGCCGCCGCCGCCCGCCTTGGACCGCAGCTCCGGCAGGCCGATGACGGCGTCGTACGACGTGCCGTCGCTGTCGGCGCCGCAGAAGACGGCGCTGCCGCCGCAGTCCGGGTCCTCCTGCGCCGACGCGGCGTGCGGCGCGAACGCCGTGGCGACCAGCAGGCAGAGGAAGGCGAGCGGGCGGCGCACGTCAGCCACCCACCTTCGCGACGCGGGCGAGCAGCCAGGTCTGCCCCACGCGTTGCAGGCCGAGCTCGACGCCGACGTGGCGCAGCGCGGGGATGGCCCGGACGACGGCGCCGGACCGGTCCACGACCGAACCGGCCGTGGTCGAGAATGTCACGGTCGCGCCCGCGGTCGTCGCCGTCACGTCGTGCGGCCGCACCGCCTCGACCGTGTAGAGCGTCGTCAGCCGGTGCCCGGCGGCCGCCTCGCGGCGCAGGTACTCGAGCTGCGCGCGGCAGGTGCAGCGCGGCGCGATGAGGAGGTTCAGCGCCGCGACGTCGCCGGTGCGGCCCGCCTCGGCCACCGTCGCGAAGTACCGCCGCACCGCCGTCGTGATCGCGTCCGGCCCGGCGGTGGCGGTGGCGCTCGGCGTCGCCGCGGCGGTGGTCGTGACCGGCGCGGGCGACACCGACGGCAGCGACCCCGCCTTCTCGCCGTGCGAGCAGCCGGCCGCGAGCAGGGCGACGAGCGCGAGCGTCGCGGCGGGGCGGGACATACCGCCAGGATACGGGCGCACCGGCTCAGGCGGAACGCAGCTCCGGCAGCAGCTCCGCCACCCGCGCCACGATGTCCGGCGCCGCCTCCCCGTGCCCGATCGCCGCCTCGGCCGGGTGGTCCGGGTACATCAGCACGAAGCCGTCGAAGCCCGCGTCGCGGAAGCGGCGTACCGCGTCGGCGAACTCCCCCGCCGACCGCCGCACCGGCCAGTCCGCCGACCCCAGCAGCACCGAACGCCCGATCGCCGCCGGGTCGCGGCCGAGCTCCGCCGCGTACGCCGAGAGCCGCGCCGACAGCGCCGCCGCGTGCGCCACGGCCTCGGCGGGTCCGCGGTCGCGGGGGGCGATGACGTTCCACGTCGTGGCGTGCTCGGCGGCGATCCGCAACGTCCGCGGGCCGTGCGCGGCGAGCGTCAGCGGCAGCGGCCGCCGCGTCGTGCCGGGCGCGATCGACAGCTCCGCGCCGGCGTAGTGGCGGCCGGCGTACGACGTCGCCCCGGCGGTCACCGCGCGGACCAGCTCGACCGTCTCCCGGAAGCGTTCGACCTGCTCCGCCTTCGACCACGGCGCCATCCCGAGCGCAGCGTAGTCGCGCGCCACGCCCGCGGCGCCGATGCCGAGGTCGAGCCGGCCGCCGGAGAGGTGGTCGACGGTCATCGCCTGCTTGGCGAGCAGGTACGGGTGCCGCAGCGTCGGCGACGCGACGAGCGTGCCGAGGCGGATGCGTTCGGTGACGGCGGCCGCCGCCGACAGCAGCCCGAACGCGTCGAGCAGCGGGTCCTCATCCGACAGCGTGCGGTGCACCAGGTGGTCCCAGACGTGCACGGCGTCGTAGCCGAGCGCCTCGCACTCCAGCACCCGCCGCCGCCACTCCGGCCACGGCACGTCCTGCACGACCACCACGGCGAACGTCGGCGTAACGCGGCCCTCTTCCGGTACCGGCGCGCCGTCAGCGCGCCCGCGACGAAGCCGACGAGGTGAGCGAGGAACGCCACGCCCGACCCGGCCGCGACGCCCGCGCCGGTCGCGTAGACCCACTGGAGGACGAACCACGAGCCGAGCACCAGCCAGGCCGGCAGCGGCACCGGCAGGAAGAACAGGAACGGCAGCAGGCTGATGACCCGCGCCCGCGGGAACAGCACCAGGTACGCGCCGAGCACGCCCGCGATCGCGCCGGACGCGCCGACCACCACGGCGTGCGAGCCGGCGTTGACGAGCGCGAAGCCGTACGTCGCGACGACGCCCCACCCCAGGTAGAAGGCCAGGTAGCGCAGCCGGCCGAGCCGGTCCTCGACGTTGTTGCCGAACACGAACAGGAACAGCATGTTGCCGAGCAGGTGCAGCCAGCCAGCGTGCAGGAACATCGACGTCAGCGCGGAGAGGAACGGCACCTTCGTGTATGGCGGCGGCCCCACGAGGCAGCCGCCCTCCGCCGGGCGGATCGGCACCACGTCGGGCCGGGAGTTCGTCACCAGCTCGTGCGGCACCGCCCCCCAGCGCCGGAAGAACGCCTCCTGCCGGCAGACGCGGGCGTCGCTGCCGTCGTCCAGCAGCGGCGCCGACACGACCGGCGAGACGAGGAAGACCACGACGTTGAGCGCGATCAGCGCCCACGTCACGACCGGCGGGCGCCGGACCGGGTTGCGGTCGTGGACCGGGATGACCACGCGCGGCTCAGGCGGTCGCGCCGGCCTTGGCCGCCGCCTTCATCCGCTGCTTGTACGCGCGCACCTCGAGCAGCGTCTTCGGCCCGGTGATGTCGGCGACGGACATCTTCGAGCCGGCGTCGCCGTAGGGCGCGCAGACCTCGCGCCAGCCGCGCGGGCGGACGCCGAGCTGCTTGCCGAGCAGCGCCATGAAGATCTTCGCCTTCTGCTCGCCGAAGCCGGGCAGCCCCTTGATCCGGCGCAGCAGCTCCTTCGCGTCGCCCGTCGCCCACACGGCGGCGGCGTCGCCGTCGTAGGTCTCCACGAGCACCCGGCACAGCTCCTGCACCCGGCCCGCCATCGAGCCGGGGAACCGGTGCAGCGCGGGCGGCGTCGCGAACAGCGCCGCCAGCGCGTCCGGCTCGTACGCCGCGATCTCCCGCGCGTCGAGGTCGTGCCCGAGGCGCTGGGTCAGCACGTACGGCGAGGAGAACGCCTTCTCCAGCGGGATCTGCTGGTCGAGCACCATCCCGATGAGCAGCGCCAGGGGGTCGCGCGTGAGCAGCGCGTCGGCGGCGGCGTCCTGCGACAGGCACAGCGTCTTCGTCGGCACGACCCGAACGCTAGCCCCGAAGCCCGGCCGTCGCACGCCCGGCGGCCGGGCGGCCCGGCTCAGTGCAGCGGGACCGTCGTCGCCTTGTCGACGCCGACGACGTTGCCGTCCGCGTCGAGCGCGGTGACGCCGTAGGTCATCGTCGGTCCCTGCGCCACCTCGGCGGCGAACGCGTAGAACACCCGGTCGTCCACGCCCGGCACCCGGACGACGCGGGCGGTGTACGTGTGGCCGTTGACGACGCCGCGCACGCTCGCCGCCCGCGGGTCGACGGCGCCGGCGAACAGCCAGTCCGACGGGAACACGCCGGCGACGATCGCCTCCGCGAGGGCCGGCCCGAGCTGCGACGGCGCGCCCTCCCGGGGCTGCGGATTGACGTAGGCGCCGGCGTTCTTGCCGCCGTAGGACTCGAACAGGCAGAAGCCGTTCTCGCCGTCCGGGTGCGCGACCGCGTGCACGGTCCACCGCTTGGCGCGGAACTCGCCGCTCGCCACGAGCGTCGTCGCGGCGAGGTTCGTCCGGAACTCGCGGCACTTCTCCTCGTACTCGTGCTGGGCGTGCATCCGCGCGACGTGCTCCACCTCGCCGGAGGGGCCGTAGCCGGACGCGGCGAGGCACTCGTCGTAGATGCCGGGGAACGCCACCAGCTTCGGGTCCGCGTCGCTGTAGCTGGAGCCCGAGTACAGGACCCACAGGCCCTCCTTCGGCACGCGGTACCCGCGCGCGGTCATGCACGCGCCGACCGCGAGCTGCGCGTCCTTGTCCTCGCGCAGGTCGAAGAACGGCTTCAGCGCCGGGGTGGCGGCCGGGCGCAGCCGCGCCCCCTCGTCGCGCTGGGCCGCGACCGCCACCCCGCCCGCCAGCGTCACGACCGCCGCGGCGGCCGCGAGCACGCGTTCGGTACGCCGGCGCGCCAGCCGCCGCGCGAGCCCCCCGTACGGCGGCGCGGTCACCGTCGCCGTCTCGTCCGCCACCGCCGCGCGCAGGGCGCGTTCGAACTCACTCATCGAGGTCTCCTCCGGCCGCGGCGGCGGCGCTGCGCGCCCGCGCCAGGCGGCTCTTGACGGTGCCGACGGGGACGCCGAGCTCGGCGGCCACCTGGTCGACGGGCAGGCCCAGGGCGTGGTGCAGGACGAGCACCTCGCGCTGCCGCGGCGGCAGCGTCGCGAGGACGCGTTCGACGTCGACGCGGTGGCCGTCGGGTGCCGGGACGTCCGGCGGCGCGCCGAGGCGGACCAGCGCCCGCGCCCGGGCGCGGGCCGAGTGCCACCGCGACCGGGCCAGCCGGAACGCCACCATCCGCACCCACGCCTCCGGGTCGTCGTAGCGCGACACGCGCGACCACCGCGGGATCAGCCGCAGGAACGCCTCCTGCACGACCTCCTCCGCGTCCGCGCGGCTGCCCGACGCGAGCGTGAGGACGCCGACCAGCCGCGGGTACGCCGCTTCGTAGAACGCCGCGACCGTGTCGTCGGCGGCGGCCACTCCGGCCGGCAGGCTGGTGCTCGTCACGGCGGTAACACCGGTGGGCGGCGCGTCGGGTTCCATCCCGGCCATGGTGGAGGATCGCGCGGTGCTCGACGACGACGCCGACCTCGCCCGGCTGCGCGACGCGCTGGCTGCCGCCGGCTACCGCTACGACGCGGTCGCGGCGTTGCTCGGTCCGGTCGCCTCGGCCGCGCTCGGCCGCGCCGAGCTGGTGCCGGCGCTGCGCGCGACGACCGGCGGGACGCCGGTGGAGACGCTGGTCCGGCTGTTCCTGCTCGGCACCACCGAACCGGAGACGGCGGTGGCCGCCGCGCTGCCGCTCGACGCCGCGCTCCGCTCCGGGCTGGTCGAACGCGACCGTGACGGCGTCCGCGCCGCGCTCGACGTCCGCCCGTACGCCGCCGACGACGGCGACTGGTGGGTGGTCTCCGACCTCGGCACCGACCTGCGCCCGCCGCCGTTGCGGCCCGACCACGTGCTCGGCGTCGGCGGGGCCTCGACCACGCTGGCGCAGGCGACCGTCCGCTCCCCCGTCGCGAACGCCCTCGACGTCGGCACCGGCTGCGGCGTGCAGGCGCTGCACCTGTCCCGGCACGCCGGCGCCGTCACCGCCACCGACCGCAACCCGCGCGCGCTCGCGCTGGCGCGCGCGACGGCGTTCCTCAACGGCCTGTCCTGGGAGCTGCTCGCCGGCGACCTGCTCGCGCCGGTGGCGGGGCGGGCGTTCGGCCTCGTCGTCGCGAACCCGCCGTTCGTCGTGGGCCCGGCCCGCGACGACTACGCGTACCGCGACAGCGGCGTCGCCGGCGACGCCGTCTCCTCCCGCCTGGTCCGCGAGGCGCCCGCGCTGCTCGCCGAGGGCGGCGTCGCGCAGCTCCTCGCCAACTGGGTGCACCTGCCCGGCGCGGACTGGCGGGAGCGGGTCGCGTCGTGGGTGCCGGACGGCTGCGACGCGCTGGTGCTGCAACGCGAGACGCAGGACCCGGCCGAGTACGTCGGCCTCTGGCTGCGCGACGCCGGGGAGACCGGCGCGCGCTACGCGCGGCGGTACGACGAGTGGCTGGCGTGGTTCGAGCGCGAACGGGTGACGGCGGTCGGCTTCGGGATCGTCACGCTGCGCCGCACGGCCGGCGCCGCGGCGGTGCGGGTCGAGGACGCGCCGCAGCCGGTCGTCCAGCCGCTCGGCCCGCACCTCGCGTCCTGGCTGGGCCGGGTCGCGGCGTTGCGCGGCGCCGACCTGCTCGACGCGCGGTTGCGGGTCGCGGCCGACGTGACGCTGGAGCAGGTGGCCACCCACTCCCCCGACGGGTGGGCGGTCGCAGTGCAGGCGCTCCAGCAGCACGGCGGGCTGCGCTGGCGCGCCGAGACCGACCCGGTCGGCGTCGCGCTCGCCGCCGCCTGCGACGGCACGCGGCCGCTGCGCGACCTGCTGCCGGTGCTCGCGGCGGCGTTCGACCTCGACCCGGACGACCTCGGACGCGGCGCGCTCGCGGCCGTCCGCCACCTCGTGGAGCGCGGCTTCCTGCTCCCTTAGGGGCCGGTCGCGACCGGCCGGTCGCCGCGCGCGACCCACTCGCTCCACGAGCCCGCGTACAGCGCCGCCGGCACGCCCGCCACCTCCAGCGCCAGCACCTCCTGCGCCGCCGTCACCCCGGAGCCGCAGTACGCCGCCACCGGCCGCGACCCGTCCGCGCCCAGCGCGGCGAACCGTTCGCGCAGCGCCGCCGCCGGCAGCAGCCGGCCGTCCGGGCCGGCGTTGCCGGACGCCGGCGCGCTGACCGCGCCGGGCACGTGGCCCGCCACCGGGTCGATCGGCTCCACCTCGCCCCGGTAGCGTTCCGCCGCCCGCGCGTCGAGCAGCACGCCGTCCCGCGCGATCGCCGCCGCGCCGTCCGCGTCGACCACCGGCAGCCCGCCCGGCCGCGCCGTGAAGTCCCCCGGCTCCGGCACCACCGGCTCGGCCGACACCGGCAGCCCCGCCGCGACCCAGGCGCGGAAGCCGCCGTCGAGCACGCGCACGTCGCCGTGCCCGAAGTACCGCAGCAGCCACCACGCCCGCGCCGCGCTCGTCGCGTCCGCGTCGTCGTAGACGACCACCGGCATGCCGTCGCGCACGCCGAGCCGGCGCATCGCCGCCTCGAACGCCGCCGCGTCCGGCAGCGGGTGCCGCCCGCCCGCGCCCGGCGGCGCGGCCAGGTCGCGGTCCAGGTCCACGAACACCGCCCCCGGCACGTGCCCCGCGTCGTACGCCTCCCGCGCCGGCGGCCCGTTCAGCCGCCACCGCACGTCCAGCACGCGGGTGCGCGCCAGCGCGGCGGCCAGGTCGTTCGCACTCGTCAACGGCATCGGACCTCCTGATACGCCGGCCCCGGGGCGGGGCATGATCGCAGCATGGGCCGCATCCTCGTCGGTACCGCGTCGTGGACCGACAAGTCGCTGCTCGCCGCCGGCTGGTACCCGCCCGAGGCGAACACCCCCGACGAGCGGCTGCGCTTCTACGCCTCCAACTACCCGCTCGTGGAGGTCGACGCGACGTACTACGCGCCGCCGACCGAGGAGAACGCGCGGCGCTGGGCGGAGCGCACGCCGGACGACTTCACGTTCGACGTCAAGGCGTTCTCGCTGTTCACCCAGCACCCGACCAAGCCGGGCGCGCTCTACAAGGACATCCGCCCGGACACCAAGAAGAACGTCTACCTCAAGGACTTCGACGCCGCCGTCGTCGACACCGTGTGGGAGCGGTTCCTCGCCGCGCTCAACCCGCTCGCCGACGCCGGCAAGCTCGGGTCGCTGCTGTTCCAGTTCCCGCAGTGGTTCCCGATCGGCAAGCGCAACAAGGCGTACATCCTCGAGTGCAAGGACCGGTGCGCGCCGGTGCCGATCACCGTGGAGTTCCGCAACAAGACGTGGATGACGCCGGAGAACCAGGCGGAGACGCTCGACTTCCTCGCCTCCTACGGCATCCCGTACGTCTGCGTCGACATGCCGCAGGGGTTCACCTCGTCCATCCCGCCGGTCGCCGCCGCGACCAGCGGCGACCTCGCCGTCGTCCGCTTCCACGGCCACAACGACGCCGAGTGGGAGTCCGGGTCGGTGCAGCGGCGGTTCGCCTACCTGTACTCCGAGCAGGAGCTCAAGACGTGGGTGCCCAAGGTCGAGGAACTCGCCGGGCAGGCCAAGGAGACCCACGTGCTCATGAACAACTGCCACCGCGACTACGCGCAGCGCAACGCCACCCAGCTCCTGGCGCTGCTCGACGCGTAGCCGCCCGCCGAGAGGGGCCGCCATGGCTCGCCGTCCGCTCCGCTACGCGGCGGTGCTCGCCGCGCTCGTGCCGCTGCTCGCCCTCGCCGCGCCCGCCGAGGCGACCACCCCGAGCGTCTACCGGCTCAAGGACGTCGCCGACGCCAAGCAGGTGATCGCGGTCACGAACCGGTCGTGGACGTCGTCGTACGCGACGCTGCAGGCGTTCGAGAAGCAGTCGAACGGCACCTGGCGCTCCGTCTTCGGCCCGTGGACCGCGCGCATCGGCCGCAACGGCTTCGGCTCGCCGAAGCGCGAGGGCGACGGCCAGTCGCCGGTCGGCTCGTACCGCATCCCGGGCATGTTCGGCGTCGCCGCGAACCCGGGCACGCAGTACCGCTGGCTGCGCGTCGACCGGTCCGACGTGTGGGTCGACGACCCGTACAGCACCTACTACAACCTGCATATGCGGCTGCCGGCCAACGGCCGCTGGCGTTCGGCCGAGCCGATGTACCAGCCGACCGCGTACGCCTACGCCGCCGTCATCGGCTACAACACGGCGCGCCGCCCGTGGCTCGGCTCGGCGATCTTCCTGCACACCTCCACCGGCACCAGCACCGCCGGGTGCGTGTCGCTGCACGCGTCGCAGCTCGTGCCGTTGCTGAGGTGGCTGAACTGGTACAAGAACCCGCGGGTGGTCATGGGCCCCGAGTCCGTCGTGGCCTACTGACCCTTCGCGCGGAGCATCTCCAGCGTCTTCTCGACGCGGCGGGCGCGGGTCTCCGGGCGCTTCGCCCCGGCGACGGCGTCGGCGTGCTCGCGGCGGTGGCTGGGCGCGAGCCGGTCGAACGCCGCCCGCGCCGCCGGGTCCGCGTCGAGCGCCGCCTGGAGATCCGGCGGCACGTCGACCTCGCGCGGCTCGTCGTCACGTTCGACGGTGACGCGCACGGTGTCGCCGAAGGTCCGTCTTGCCGCCTCGCGCGTCGCCTTGTGCACGCCGAGGCAGAACGCGCCGCCGCCGGTGGGCATCAGGTTGCCGCGGTACGCGACACCGTCGACGGTGCCCCTGACCCGGACCTGCCGCCGCGTCCCGAACGCCGCCGCCACCTCGTCCGGCAGCCGCACGACCGCGCCGCCGCCGGTGCCGCCCGGCCGCGCCGGCTCGATCACCGCCTCGAACTCCACGCGCCGGACCCTACGTCGCCCTCCCCCGCCCGAACCACCGCCGCTTCCGCCGGTGGCAGGCGCAGGTGCACCCGCAGTCACCCGGAGCCGACGTCACAGACGCGGGCGCCGCGACCGGCGCGACAGGCGCGACAGGCGCGGCGAGCGCCGGCGGCCCAACCACGGTGAGAAGGCATCGCCCGGTGGCGGGGTCGCCGTCGAGCACCTCGAAATGGATGTTCTGCCGCCGCAGCAGCTCGGCCACCAGCGACTCGAACGTCGGGTACTCCTCGATCACGGGGAATCTGCCGTCCGTCGACGTCTCGGTCATCGCCCCTCGTCTCCCGTCCGTCCTTCGCCGAACCCGAGCTCCGTCAGGGCGGCGGCGAACGCGGCGGCTACCGGCGCGAGCCGGCGCGCCTCCGCGGCGCTCGCCGACACCCCTGCCGGCAGGATCACCGCCACGGCGCCCGCACCCGCGTTCCCAGGCATCGGGGCGGGCACCGCGACGACCGCACGGCCCTCCTGCCCACCGACCCGCGGCACGACCACCTCGTCCCCGTGCCGCGCCCGCGCGAGCGCGCCGTCCGGGTCCCGGAGGGCGTCGTGCCAGACCTCGGCCGGCACGCGTTCGCCGGCGCTGGCCGCCACGGCCCCGACCGTCCCGACGAGTGCCCCGTCCCGCCACTCCTCCGGCAGCAACGGCAGCAGCCGCGACAGCGCGCCGCTCAGCAGGTACGCCTCCGGCCGCGCGCGCGGCGGCCAGCCGGCGCCGCCCGGCGTGAGCAGACCGGCCCGGGAGAGCGCGGCGATCACCTCCGCGCCGCCGCCACCGCCGCCGACGTTGACGTGCAGGCGGTTGGCGACGTCGACCCGCTGCTCCCCGGTCACCGCCAGCCGCAACGTCGCCACGTCGGCGCGGGCGGCGGCCGCGTCGGCCCTCGCCTCCTCGACCCGCCGCGTCAGCGTCAGGCCGCCGACACACGCCGCGCCGAGGTCGGGCGCGAGGAGCAGCGCGACGAGCGCGAGGACGGCCACGACCGCAGTATCGGTGGCGGCGGGCGGCGCGCAGACGCGCACCGGTGCCACCGGCACGGACGCGCCGGGCGGCACCTCCTGGCGGCAGACGCGGGGGTCGCCGAGCACCAGGACGGCGAGCGCGAGCAGCAAGACGGCGAGCGACCCGGCGTACCGGGCCACCCGCGTCCGTGCGGCGAGCGTCGTCGTCTCCACGCACCGACCGTAGGACGGCGGCGGGTCGACAAGCGCCCGCGGACGAGCATCTGTGGACGCCGGTCAGCGGGCTGTGGACGCAGGGGCCGCGCCTACAGGTCGAGGCAGACCGTGACGCCGGCGTCGTACGCCGGCGACCAGACGGTGGGGCAGTCGTCGCGCAGGTTGTGCGACGGGCAGGCGAGGACGTCGGCCGGGCCCCACGCGTAGACGCAGTACGGCGGGGCGCTGGCCTGGGCGGAGGCGGGGAGGAACGCGGCGACGGCGAGCGCGCAGAGCGCGAGGATGCGGGGCATGGCGCGTGAGGTTCGACGCGCCGCCCCGCACCTCCTGCGCTACTCCGTGGCGGCGACCCCACCAGGCAGTACTCGCCGGTGCCGCAGTAGCCGTTCAAGTGGGCCCAGCCAGGGGTGTCCGCCCAGCCCCCGGTTCCTCGCCGATTCGCCGCCTGCGGGGGGTGCCAACGTCTTGTGCTTCCGAGCCGAAGAGTTACGCTGGTGTCGTTCCGAACGTACGTTCGATGCCGGGGAGGCGCGATGCAGTTCGATGGTGCGGTCATAGAGGAACAGAACGTTGTGTTCGGCATCGTGATCGTGCGGCCGCACGTACTTCGCGACCCGGCGCAGCAGAGGCAGATGCAGTCCTTCGGAGCACGAGTCTTCGGTGCCATCCCGATCGTGCTCATGGCGCAGGACTCGCGGGGCATCCCGACCTACTACGGGCGGTCCGACATCGTGGACTTCCTACGTGGCGTGCCCGTGGAAGCGATCCCGTGGAGGCAGTACACCGTCCACGCCGCGTGAGGCGCCCTGTTGCATTGGTGCCCGCTATTCCGCGGCGGCGACGCCCACCGGGCAGGAGACGCCGGTGCCGCCGATGCCGCAGTAGCCGTTGGGGTTCTTGGCGAGGTACTGCTGGTGGTAGTCCTCGGCGAACCAGAACTCCCCGGCGTCGGCGATCTCGGTCGTGATCTCGCCGTAGCCGGCCCGGCGCAGCACCGGCGCGAACGCCGCCCGCGTCTCCTCGGCGGCCGCCCGCTGCTCGGCGGAGCGGACGTAGACCGCGGAGCGGTACTGCGTGCCGACGTCGTTGCCCTGGCGCATGCCCTGCGTCGGGTCGTGCGCCTCCCAGAAGACCTTGAGCAGGTCCCGGTACGACACGACGTCCGGGTCGAAGACGACCTGCACGACCTCGGTGTGGCCGGTCCGCGCGGAGCAGACCTCCTCGTACGTCGGGTTCGGGGTGTAGCCGCCCGCGTAGCCGGCGGCGGTGGACCAGACGCCGGGGAGCTGCCAGAACTTCCGCTCGGCGCCCCAGAAGCAGCCGAGCCCGAACACCGCGACCTCGAGGCCGGCCGGGTACGGCGGCTCGATCGGGTTGCCGAGCACGTAGTGCGTCGCCGGGACCGCGAACGGGCGCTCGGCACGGCCGGGCAGCGCCTCGTCGGGCGCGACCATCGTCGTCTTGGTGCGGGAGAACAGCACGGGCGGGACCTCCTCGTCGTCGGCACCGTACGCAACACCGTTCGCCCGCCGCCCGTTCCCGGACGGCTACGCTGACGCCACCATGGCCAGGGTCGTCGTCGCGGGCGGGAGCGTCGCCGGCCTGTGGGCCGCGCTGGCGCTCGGCGCGCGCGGCCACGACGTGACGGTGGTCGAACGCGACCCGCCGCCGCCGGCGGACCCGTTCGCGTGGGAACGTCCCGGCACGCCGCAGCTCCGGCAGTCGCACGCGTTCCTGGGAAAGGCCCGCGCGCTGGTGCGCGAACGCGAGCCGGAGCTGCACGCCACGCTGCTCGCGCTGGGCGCGCGGGAGACGCGCGCCGACGACCACCTGCCGCCGTCGCTGGACGACACCGCGCCGCGCGACAGCGACGACGACATCGTGACGTTGAGCGCGCGGCGGCCGCTGTTCGACTGGGCGCTGCGCCGGCACGCGGAGGCGGCGGGCGTGCGGGTCGTCCCCGGCAACGTCGCGGGCCTGCTGACGGAGACCCGCGCCGGCGTGCCGCACGTCACCGGCGTCGGGCTGGAGGGCGGCGAGGCGGTCGCGGCGGACGTCGTCGTGGACGCGACCGGGCGGCGGACGCGGACGCCGCGCTGGCTGGCCGAGGCGGGCGTGCCGCTGCCGGAGTGGTCGACGCCGTGCGGCAACCGCTACTACACGCGCTACTACGAGCTCCCGGCCGACGTGGCGGACCCGCCGGTCGGGCGCGGCTTCGTGACCGGCATGGAGGTGGACGCGTTCGTCGTGCTCGTGTTCCTCGGCGAGGGCCGCACGTTCAGCGTGTCGGTGCAGACGGAGGACGACGACGAGCCGATGCGCGTGCTGCGGCACCCGGCGGCGTTCGACGCGGCGGTGCGGATGGCGCCGTGGGTCGAGGAGTGGCTGGCGCTGGGTGCCCGGCCGCTCGGCGACCCGTGCGTCATGGCCGGCCAGGCGGACCTGGTGCGCCGCACCGTCGACGGCGGCCGGCCGCTCGTCACCGGGCTGCTGCTGGCGGGCGACGCCACCGCGACGAGCAACCCGGCGTTCGGCCGCGGCGTGTCGCTCGCGATGGCGGGCGTCGAGCTGCTCGCGGCCGCGCTCGGCGAGGACGAGCCGGAGGTCGCCTACGACGCGGCGGTGCTGCGCGAGATCGAGCCGTTCGTCCGCAACTCCCGCGACGCCGACGAGCGCACGCGCAACCGCTGGCGGCACCGGCTCTACGGCGAGCCGTTGCTGCCGCCGCCGGACGGGCTGACGTTCGACGACGTGGTGCTGGCGTCGCTGCGCGACCGGGACGTGTGGGAGCAGGTCGCGCGCAGCGGGCACCTGATGCTGTCGCCGGACGCCGTGCTCGCCGACCCGCTGGTGCGCGAGCGCACGGCGGCGGTGCGGGCAACGGGCTGGACGCCGCCGGCGGGGCCGCCGCTGCCGTCGCGCGAGGACGTGCTCGCCGCGGCGAACGCCGCTCTCTGACGCGCTACTCCGCGCGGGCCTTCATGGCCGAACGCCGCCGCTCCACCGCGCCGAAGTCCGGCGCCGGGTCCTCCACGTCGGCCAGCGCAGCCCGCAGGAGCTGCACCGCGTTGCGGGTCAGCGCGTCCGCGTCCTCGTCGGTGAGGTGCAACGCCGCCGCGACGCCGGCGACGCCCTCGGCGTCGGCGTGCGCGGTGAGGACCGCGCGCCGTTCGGCGGCGGGCAGCAGGCGCAGCGCGGACTCGAGGCGTTCGAGCAGGTCGGCCTCGGCCGTCGTGCCGACCCGGGCGTCGGCCACGTCGGCCACCACCTCGGGCGGCAACGGCACGGGGCGGTGGTGCGCTCGCGGCTCGGGCACGGTGCTCCAGCGGGTCGGAAGTG
>DASTMB010000004.1 GCA_035714365.1 Mycobacteriales bacterium
CGGCGCCGCAGGCGCCGTCTCCTGCGGCCCAGGCGTCGGGCCGGCCGACGCCGCCGCGGCCGCGGCCTGAAGCGGCGTGGGCACGCCGGCCGCCTTGCGCGCCTTCTTCACCGCGGCCGACTTCGCCTTGGCGCGGGCGACCCGCTCGGAGTCGCCCGCCGCGAGGGCGGCCTCGTAGACCTCGGGGTCCGGGGTGATGTCTTCAGCCATGTCAGTCCCCTACAGAGGTCCGGAGATGCCGCCGTCCTTGCGGATCCGCCAGAAGTGAACGGCCATGAAGATGACCGCCACGAACGGCAGCGCGAGGACGTGGAGGACGTACCAGCGGAGCAGCGTCGGTGGCCCGATCTCGACCCCGCCGAGGAGGACGAACCGGACCTCCTTACCGAACACGGGGGTGTAGCCCATCATCTGCGTGCCGACGGCGACGGCCCAGATGGCGAGCTGGTCCCACGGCAGCAGGTAACCGGTGAACGACAGCAGGAGGGTCAGCAGCAGCAGGATGACGCCGACGACCCAGTTGAACTCGCGCGGTGCCTTGTACGCGCCGTGGTAGAAGACGCGCGCCATGTGGAGGAACACCGTGAACACCATCGCGTGCGCGGACCACCGGTGCATGTTGCGCACGAGCTGGCCGAACGCGATGCCGGACGAGAGGTTCTGGATGTCGCGGTAGGCGAGCTCCTGGTTGAAGCCCGCGGACGGCCGGTAGAAGAACATCAGGTAGATGCCGGTGACCGTCAGCAGGATGAACAGGAAGAACGACAGCCCACCGAGGCAGTACGTGTAGGTGAGCTTGAGGCCGTGGCGCTTCAGCTTCACCGGGTGCAGGTGGTACAGGACGTTGTTCATCGTCGCGAGCGCGCGGTCGCGCGACGTGTCGCGGTAGCCGGGGCGGTAGATCGAGCCGGGACGGAAGATCGACTTCCAGACCGCGCCCTCGCGCGGGTCCTTCGGCTTGAGCATCTCCTCGAGGTGCCCGCGGGCCTCGCCCATGCGCCCGTCCTTGTCCGCCACCGTCGGCCCCTCCTAGTGCTTCTTCTTGCCGGCGGCTTCGCCGATCTTCGAGTAGAACAGCGCGCCCGGCGGGCAGCGGTCGACGCAGATGCCGCAGCGGGTGCACTCGTTGTCGTCGATGATGAAGACGGCGCCCGCGGTCTCCGACAGCGTCTTGAGGTCGCTGCTCTCGGCGCCCTGCACGATGTCCGGGGACATCATGTAGATGCACTCCCACGGGCAGACGTCCTCGCACGCGCGGCAGAGGATGCACAGCTCCGGTGAGAGCGCGATGTGCCGCTTCGGCTTGACCCGCTCCTGGAGCCAGTTCGGGTCGACGGTGCCGAGGACGTAGTCGTCGAAGATCTCGACGCGGTTGTCGGTCATGGTGTGTTCGCTCCCGTCAGCGGTAGCCGCCGGCGTCGCGCTTGCCCTCGTCCGCGTCGGCGTTGACCGGGTGCAGCCGCTGCCAGAGCGAGAACGCGACGAACGTGACGGGGGTGATGACGCCGTAGTAGCCGACGACGATGAGGTCGCGCAGGCGGGGGCCGAGGCCGAGGACGCCGAACGTCTTGGGAGCCAGCACCCAGGACCAGTCGTTGGACCAGGTGAGGAACGCCGACGGCACCGCCGCGAAGAAGATCATGAACAGGATCGTGCAGACGAGGGAACCCAGCGTCACGCGGAGCCACTGTGACCGCTGGAACACGTTGCCCATGCGCCGCCTTCCTCCTCGCGCGGGACCGTCCGGAGCGGAGCACTCCGGCCGGAGCGATACTACGTCCCGGGGCTTCGGCCCCGCGAATCAGCACCCGGTCCGCGCGCCGTCGCGTCGCGGCCGGTCCCGACGGCCCACGGAAGGCAGCCGTTCCATGCCCTGGCAGCGCACCGCCGCGCGTGCCTGCGCCGCCGTTCTCGCGGCCGCCGCGCTCGCCGCGTGCACGGGCGGGCACGGCGCCGTGAGCACCGACTCGGGCACCGACCGGTTCGTCGCCGGCAACGGCGTGGCGACGTTCGTGCCGGCCGCGAAGCGCAAGGCGGCGGTGGCGGTAGCGGGCACGACGGTCGACGGCGCGCCGCTCGACCTGGCGTCGTTGCGGGGCACGCCGGTCGTCGTCAACGTCTGGGGCTCCTGGTGCGCCCCCTGCAAGACCGAGCAGCCGGTCCTCAACCGCGTGGCCGCCGCGACCGCCGGCCGGGTGCGCTTCGTCGGCATCGACATCCGCGAGGGCGGCCGCCCCGCCGCGAAGCAGCACCTCGCGCGCTACGGCGTGACGTACCCGAGCCTGTACGACCCCTCGGTCCGGCTGCTCCCGCACTTCGACCCGGTGCCGCGGGCGACGCCGACGACATACGTGCTGGACCCGCGCGGGCGGGTGGCGGCGTACGTGTTCGGCGAGGTCGAGGAGGCGGCGTTGCGGCGGCTCGTGGACCGGGTGCTCGCGGAGCCCGCGGCATGACGGCGCTCGGCGGCGTGCAGGACACGGTGCTGTCCGGCTCGCTGCTGCTCGCGCTGCCGGTGGCGCTGCTGGCCGGGCTGGTGTCGTTCCTGTCGCCGTGCGTGCTGCCGCTCGTGCCCGGCTACCTCTCCTACATCACCGGGCTCACCGGCGCCGACCTGGAGGAGGCGTCGGCGGGGACGCGGCACCGGGGGCGGGTGCTGCTCGGCGGGCTGCTGTTCGTGCTCGGCTTCTCGGTGGTGTTCGTCAGCGGCGGCGCGCTGTTCGGGGCGTTCGGGCACGCGATCAGCGACTACCAGCCGGTGCTCATGCGGGTCTTCGGCGCGGTGACGATCGTGCTGGGGCTGGCGTTCATGGGGCTGCTGGGGTGGCTGCCGTTCCTCTCCCGCGACGTGCGCGTGCACGCGACGCCGCGCACCGGGCTGGCGGGGGCGCCGTTCCTCGGGTTCGTCTTCGGGCTCGGCTGGACGCCGTGCGCCGGGCCGACGCTCGGCACCGTGCTCGGCCTGTCGGCGACGAGCGCGACGGCGGTGCGCGGCGCGGTGCTCTCGCTCGCGTACTGCCTCGGCCTCGGGCTGCCGTTCGTCGGTGCCGGGCTGGCGTTCCAGCGGTCGATGCGGGCGTTCGCCGTCGTGAAGCGGCACTACGCGCTGGTGACGCGGCTCGGCGGGGCGTTCCTCGTCGCGGTCGGCGTGCTGCTCGTCACCGGCCTCTGGGCCGACCTCGTCGGCCGGATGCAGGGCCTGGTCTCCGGCTGGACGACCCCGGTATGACCGCCACGGCGGAACTCGCCACCAGCCCCGACGACCGGCCGGAACGCCCCCGCCGCCCCGGCCTCGCCCGCTCGGTGCGGCGCGCGTGGCGGCAGCTCGTGTCGATGCGGACGGCGTTGCTGCTGCTGTTCCTGCTGGCGCTGGCGGCGGTGCCCGGGTCGCTGCTGCCGCAGCGCGGCCTCAACCCGGCCGGCGTCGAGCGGTACTACGTCCAGCACCCGTCGCTGGCGCCGGTGCTGGACCGGCTCTACGCGTTCGACGTCTACGGCGCCCCGTGGTTCGCCGCCATCTACCTGGCGCTGATGATCTCGCTCGTCGGCTGCCTGCTGCCCCGGATGCGGCTGCACCTGCGCGCCATGCGGGCCGCGCCGCCCGCGCCGCCCCGGCACTTCACCCGGCTGCCGCTGGCCGAGTCGTGGACCACCATCGCGCCCGTCGCCGACGTCGAGGCCGCCGCCCGGAAGGCGTTGCGCGGCTGGCGGGTCAAGGCGTACGGCGGCGGCGTCTCCGCCGAGCGCGGCTACCTGCGCGAGACCGGCAACCTCGTCTTCCACGTCGCGCTGCTCGCGCTGCTCGTCGGCATCGGCATGGGCGCGGCGTTCGGCTACAAGGGCGCGGTGCTCGTCGTCGAGGGCGACACGTTCGTCAACACGCCGGCCGCCTACGACGAGCTGCACCCCGGCCGGCTGAACACCGCCGGGCACCTGCCGCCGTTCGAGGTGTCGCTGGACGACTTCCGCGCGACGTACCTGCCGAACGGCCAGCCCCGCTCGTTCGCGGCCGCCGTGCGGTGGCGCGCGGCGGAGGGCTCGGCGGAGCGGGCGAAGACCGTCAAGGTGAACGAGCCGCTGACGGTCCGCGGCGCGCGCGTCTACCTGCTCGACCACGGCTACGCGCTGCACTTCACGGTGAGGCTGCCCGACGGGCGCGTCGTCTACGACCAGTGGACGCCGTTCCTCCCGGAGCGGGGCGACCCGAACCTCGCCTCCACCGGCGCGGTGAAGATCGGCGACCTCGGCGGCGGGCTGCCGGACATCGGCATCCGCGGGCTGTTCGTGCCGACGCTCGGCGTGCGCGACGGCTTCGCGTACTCGACGTACCCGGCGCCGAAGCTGCCGGCGTTCGCGTACGAGGCGTTCGCCGGCGACCTCGGCCTCGGCAGCGGCGTCCCGCAGAACGTCTACGACCTCGACACGTCGAAGATGGTCCGCACCGGCCAGGGGCTGCTGCTCACCGGCGAGAGCGCAGGCCACCTGCCGGGCGGGGCCACGCTGACGTTCGACGGGGTGAAGGACTTCGCGGTCTTCCAGGTCACCGCCGACCCCGGCAAGCGGGTCGTGCTCGTCGCGTCGGTGCTCGCGCTGCTCGGCCTGGTGCTGTCGCTGCGGGTGCGGCGGCGGCGGCTCTGGGTGCGCGGCTTGCCCACCGAGGCCGGTACCCTCGTGGAGGTCGGCGGGCTCGCGCGGCAGGACCCCGAGGGATTCGCGCCGGAGCTCGCCGAGGTCGCCGCGCGGGTACGCGCGGCGGCGCCGCCCGCGGTACCCGAGGAGCCGTCGTAGTGCCGGTCGACCAGGGGCTCGCGCACGCGAGCGACACGCTGCTGTTCGTGGGCGTCGTCTGCTACGTGCTCGCGATGCTCTGCTACTTCGTGGAGTTCGCGTTCACCCGCGTCTCGCCGCGCCCCATCGCCGGCGGCGCCGTCGACACCGTGCCCGCGTCGTACCGGCGCCGCGTCGAGCGCGCCTCGCGGCCGCGCGGCGTTCCGGCGGTGGCGGGCTTTGTCGCGGTGCTGCTGACGGTCGCCGGATGGGCCGCGCACAACGGCTCCGTCGTCACCCGCGGCCTCGCCGCCCACCGGGTGCCGTGGGGCAACATGTACGAGTTCTCGTCCATGGTCTGCCTCGTCGCGGTCACGGCGTTCCTGTGGCTGCTGACGCGCCAGCGGGTGCGCTACCTCGGCGGCTTCGTGATGCTGCCGGTCGTCCTCTACCTCGGCCTCGCCGGCACCGTGCTGTATGCGCCGGCCGCGCCGCTGGTGCCCGCGCTCAACTCGTACTGGATCAAGATCCACGTCGTCGGCGCGATGACCTCGTCCGGCATCTTCATGGTCGGCTTCGTCTGCACCGTCCTCTACCTGGCCCGCGACTCGTGGGAACGCCGCCGCGGCGCCGTCGACGGCGGCCGGCTCCCCAGCGCCGCCGCCCTGGACCGGGTCGCCTACCGGGTCAACGCGTTCGCGTTCCCGGTGTGGACGTTCGCCGTCATGGCCGGCGCGGTGTGGGCCGAGGCGGCATGGGGCCGGTACTGGGGCTGGGACCCCAAGGAGACGTGGTCGTTCATCACCTGGGTGATCTACGCCGGCTACCTGCACGCCCGCGCGACGGCCGGGTGGAAGGGGCGGCGCGCGGCGTACATCGCGATCGCCGGCTTCGCGTCGTTGATGGTCACCTACTACGCCGTTAACATCTGGATCAGCGGCCTGCACTCGTACGCCGGCGTCTGACCTACTCCTCCGGCACGTCGACCGGCTGCGCCCAGCCCTTCAACGTCGCCGCGATCGCCTCGACCGTCAGCAGCCCCTCCGCCGCGTCCACGACGAGCGCCACCAGGTCGCCCTGGTCCGGCACCGGCACCCGCCAGCCGTTGAGGTCGTAGAAGACCAGCGCGGAGGCGGCGGCGACCCGCTTGTTGCCGTCGACGAACGGGTGGTTGCGCACGACGGAGTGCAGCAACGCCGCCGCCTTGTGGTGGATGTCCGGGTAGGCGTCGCGCCCGAACACCGACTGCTGCGGCCGCTGCACGGCCGCGTCGAGCAGGCCGAAGTCGGTGAGGACGTCCTCGCCGACCTCGACCTCGCTGATCCGGACGACCTCGCTGGTGGTGAGGTACCGCACGGTAGGGCTCTCTCCTTAGATCTGCCCCAGCTTGTCGAGCGCGACGCGGTACTCCTCGCGGACGCGCGCGAGCGCGGCCTCGAAGTGCTGCTCCCGAGCGGGACCCGTGAGGAACTCTCGGATCGCCGAGACGACGACCTTGTTGATCGACGTGCCGGTGCTCGCGGCGTACGCGCGCAGGGCGTCGTACTCGCTGGGGTCGATGCGCAAGGTCAGTTCCTTGCGCTCCGGGGCGGTGGACACGGGCAGACTCCTTGGGTAGGAGGGGGCGTCCATATGGTGGCACTGCCACCACTGGTGGCGCAACTCTCGTGGTTTCGCGTCGCGCGCGGCGGGACCGATAGGCTCCGCCCCGCACCCGTCCCGTACGCCGGAGGTCCGCGTTGGCCGTCACGACGTCGCCGTCCACGGCGACGGAGTCGAACGCCGCCCCGTGGGAGACGCCGAGCGGCTCCTCCCTCACCTGGCTGCTCGTCGGCGCCGTCTGCCTCGCGGCCGGCGCGCTGCTGCTGCTCCTCGCCGCCGTGCAGACGGTGGCGCCGGGGGTCCTCACGATCGGCGCGTCGACCACGGTCGGCCGGGTCCGCCCGGCGGCGTTCATCCTGCTGGTCTACGGCGGCCTCGGCATGGTCGGCAGCGGCGTCGCGCTCGACGTGGCGCGGCGGCTGGCGAAGGCGCCGGTCCAGCTCGAACGCCTCGCCCGCGGCGCCGGCGCGCTGACGACGCTGGGCGTCGTGCTCTCCGCGCTGGCGGTGCTCGCCGGGCACGGCAACGGGCGCACCGGCTTCGAGATGCCGCGCGGCCTGGCGGTCGTGATCGCGGTGGGCCAGCTCTTGGTGCTCTGCTCGGTGCTGCGCACGGTCGCGAAGCGGGTGACCGACGAGGTGCACCCGGCGCTGTGGTTCATCGTCGCGGGGCTGGTGGCGGCGCCGTTCGTCATCGCGGCGGGCGCGCTGCCGCGCGTGCACGGCGTCAACGACGAGCTGGTGCTGGCGTTCGGCCTCTCCGGGCTGAAGCTGCTCTGGCTGATCCCGGTGGGCATCGGCACCGCGCTCTACGTCGTGCCGGCCGCGTCGCGCGCGCCGTTGCACAGCCGCCGGCTCGCGGTGATCGCGTTCTGGGGCTGGTTCCTGGCGGCGCCGTTCGCGGGGCCGGTGCGGCTGCTCGGCGGGCCGGCGCAGGACTGGGTGGAGACGGTCGGCGTCGCGGCGTCGATCGCGCTCGCGGTGCCGGTGCTGGCGGTCGTGGTGCTGCTCTGCTCGACCTACGCGCGGCGCACGTCGCTCGCGCACGACATCGACCTGCGGTTCGCGCTCGCGGGGGCCGGGCTGATCGCGCTGTGGGGCCTGCTCGCGGCGGCGACGTCCGGGCGGACGGCCGGCGACCTGCTGCACGCCACGGTGTTCGCCGACGGGCTGGCCGAGCTGGCGCTGCACGGCGTGGCGGGGGCGTTCCTGCTCGCCGGGCTGTTCCACGCGCTGCCGATCGTCAGCGGCAACCAGCTCGCCAACCCGCGCGTCGCGGGCGCCGCCGTCTGGCTGCTCGCGGGCGGCGCGACGCTGGTGGCGCTGTCGCTGCTCGTCGCCGGCTACGTCGAGGGGTCGCTGTGGGCGCAGGGCGTCCGCGACGGCCTCCCCAACACGGGCGCGCGGGACTTCCTGCCCGTCTTCGACGCGATGCGCCCGCTGCTGTGGCTGCGCGCGATCGGCGAGGGGCTGGTGCTGCTCGCGTTCGGGGCGGCGTTCCAGCAGGTGTTCTCGACCTCGGCGTCCGGCGAGCCCATCGACGAGGTCCCGAACGCGCCGGCCGGCCTGCCGGCGCGAGGCTGAGGAGGCCGCGTGCGCCGCATGACGCTGTTCCCGGTGCTGGCCGGACCCGCGCTGCTGCTCGCCGCCGGGTACGCCGTCACGGTCGTCGCGCCCGCCACCGCGAAGGTCAACACCACCCGCACCCAGGCCACCCGCGAGTACACCAAGGCCGCCGTGAAGGGCCGCAAGGTCTACGCCGCCAACGGCTGCGTCCAGTGCCACACGCTCCAGCGCCGGGACGCGTTCACCGACACCACCACCGGCCGCGCCCCGAGCGGCCCCGCCGAGGACCTCAACGACGTCCCCGCCCTCCAGGGGCAGGCCCGTTACGGCCCGGACCTCTCCTGCATCGGCGACCGCGCCCCCCGGGACGCCAACGTCGACGCGCTGATGCGCTACCTCGAGGACCCGGCGGCGGTCCACCACGGGTCGGCCATGCCGTCGTACCGGTTCCTCTCCGGCGACGACCTGCGCCGCCTGGCGTCGTTCCTGGCGGAGCACACCTGCGACGAGGGGACGGCGCCGTGACGCAGCCGCTGTTCATCGACCCGGTCGTCGTCGGCGCCGGCGACGACGTCGACGACGCGCCGCCGCCGCGCTGGTTCGTGCTGGTGGCGCTGCTGCTGGTCGGGCTCGCGGCGTACTACCTCGGCTCGTTCCTCGACGGCCCGCCGAAGTCGTCGCGGCACACGTACGAGTCCGGCGTCAGCGTCTACGAGCAGGCCCGGCAGCCCTGACGCGCCGCGTCGACAAGGTCGTCGCGTACGTCGTCGCCGGCGGGCGGCTGCTCGTCGTCACCCACACCGACCTGCCGCTGACCGAGACCGGCGTGCAGGTGCCGGCCGGCACGGTGCGTCCCGGCGAGGACCCGGCCGACGCGGTGCTGCGCGAGACGCGCGAGGAGACCGGCCACGACTGCTTCGCGGTACGCCGCTTCCTGGGTGTCGAGGAGTACCGCGTCGCGCCGGCGCGCGACGAGACGCACGTGCGCCGCTTCTTCCACCTCGACGCGACGGCGCCGCTGCCCGAGACGTGGCAGTCGGCGGAACGCCACGACGGCCGCCGCGCGCCCACGGCGTTCACCTGCTGGTGGCTGCCCGTCGAGCGCGGCCACGTCCTCGCGGCCGGCCTCGGCGCGCGCCTCGCGGACCTCACGGGATACTGACCGCGTGGCGTACGACGGCCTGCGCGACTTCCTCGCGCACCTCGACAAGGCGGGCGAGCTCCGCCGCGTCGCGGCGAAGGTCGACCCGTACCTCGAGGTCACCGAGATCGTGCAGCGCGTCACCCGCGCGGGCGGCCCGGCGCTGGTGTTCGACGACGTGCTCGGCTCGCCGATGCCGCTGGCCATCAACGTCTTCGGCACCGAACGCCGCATGGCCATGGCGCTGGGCGTCGGCTCGCTGGACGAGATCGGGGACCGCATCGGCGAGCTGGTGAAGCCGGAGCTGCCGCACGGGCTCGGCGGGGTGCGCGACGCCCTCGGCAAGTTGCTCTCGCTGAAGTCGGTGCCGCCGAAGAAGGTGCGCACCGCGCCGTGCCAGGAGGTGGTCGGGCGCGGCGACGAGGTCGACCTGTACGAGCTGCCGGCGCTGCACACCTGGCCGCTCGACGGCGGCGCGTTCCTCAACCTCGGCCTCACCAACACCCGCCACCCGGTCGACGGCACGCGCAACGTCGGCATGTACCGGCTGCAACGCCACGACCGCCGCACCGTCGGCATGCACTGGCAGATCCACAAGGACTCCAACGCCCACCACGCCGTCGCCGAGCGGCGCGGCGAGCGGCTGCCGGTGGCGATCGCGTTCGGCTGCGACCCGGCGGTCACCTACGCCGCGTCGGCGCCGTTGCCGGGCATCGACGAGTACCTGTTCGCCGGGTTCCTGCGCGGGGAGCGGGTCGAGCTGGTCGACTGCCTCACCGTGCCGCTCCAGGTGCCGGCGAACGCCGAGATCGTGCTGGAGGGCTGGCTGGAGCCGGGGGAGCGCCGGCCGGAGGGGCCGTTCGGCGACCACACCGGGTTCTACACGCCGGTCGAGCCGTTCCCGGCGCTGACCGTCGACTGCCTGACGATGCGCCGCGACCCGGTGTTCCAGACGATCGTCGTCGGCCGGCCGCCGCAGGAGGACCAGTGGCTCGGCAAGGCGACCGAGCGCATCTTCCTGCCGCTGATCCGCATGACCGTGCCGGAGATCGTCGACTACGACCTGCCGGTCGAGGGCGTGTTCCACAACTGCGCGATCGTCTCGATCGAGAAGCGCTACCCGAAGCACGCGCAGAAGGTCATGAACGCCATCTGGGGCGCCGGCCTCCTCTCGCTCACCAAGCTGGTCGTCGTGGTCGACGCCGACTGCGACGTGCACGACTACTCCGAGGTGGCGTGGCGGGCGTTCGGCAACGTCGACTACGCGCACGACCTGCTGCTGTCCACCGGGCCCGTCGACCACCTGGACCACGCTGCGTACCAGCAGTTCTGGGGCGGCAAGGCCGGCATCGACGCGACCCGGAAGCTGCCTACCGAGGGGTACGCGCGCGACGGCGGCTGGCCGCCGGAGATCGAGCAGGACCCCTCCGTCGTGGCGCGGGTGGACGCCCGCTGGCGGGAGTACGGCCTGTGAGCACCGTCGCCGAGGAGGTGGCGCACGCGGGGCGGGTCAGGGGGTTCCTGCGGCTCGTCGTCATCGAGCACTCGGTGTTCGCGCTGCCGTTCGTCCTCATCGCGGTGTCCACGGCGACGGCCGACATCGACTGGCTCGCCGTCGGCTACGTCGTGGTCGCGCTCGTCGCGGCGCGGACGTTCGCCATGGCGGCCAACCGCGTCATCGACCGCGAGCTCGACGCGCGCAACCCGCGAACGGCGCAGCGCGAGCTGGTCACCGGCGCGCTGCCGGTGTCGGTCGCGTACGGCGGCATGGCCGTCGCGCTGGCGGTGTTCCTCGTCGCCGCGTGGGCGCTGAACCCGCTCTGCCTCGCGCTGTCGCCGGTCGCGCTCGCGCCGCTCACGCTCTACCCGTACGCCAAGCGGTTCACCTGGCTCTGCCACTACGTCCTCGGCCTCGCCCAGGCGATGGCGCCGATCGGGACGTACGTCGCGCTGCGCGACGGCATCGGCGGCGTCGGCCCCGGCATCCTGCTCGGCCTCGCCGTCGGCACGTGGATCGCCGGGTTCGACCTGATCTACGCCTGCCAGGACATCGACAGCGACCGCGCCACCGGCGTCCACTCGCTGCCCGCGCGCTTCGGCGCCGCGGCCGCGCTGCGCGTCTCGGCCGTGACGCACGTCGCGACCGTCGCGCTGCTGGTGGCGTACGGCGCCGCCACGGGCTCGGTCGGCCGCATCTGGTACGCCGGCGTCGCGCTCGCCGCGGCCGCGCTCGCGTACGAGCACGCCATCGTCAAGCCGGACGACCTCTCCCGCGTCAACCGCGCGTTCTTCACCGTCAACGGCTGGATCGGCCTCGGGCTGATGCTCTTCGCCGCCGCGGAGCTCGTGTGGTGAGGACGCCGTACGTCGTCGGGGTCAGCGGCGCGAGCGGCACGCCGTACGCGAAGGCCGTCCTCACGGCGCTGCTCGACGCCGGGCACCCGGTCGACCTGGTCGTCAGCCGCGCGGCGCGGCTGACGCTGCTGGACGAGACGGGGCTGGCCTGGCACGACGACGCGGCGTCGTTGCGGGAGTGGCTGGGGCGCGACGGCGGCGACGTGCGGCACTGGGGCGCCGGCGACCTCGCGGCGGGGCCGAGCAGCGGCTCGTACCGGACGCTCGGGATGGTGGTCGTGCCGGCCAGCACGGCGGCCGTCGCCGGGATCGCCTACGGGCTGTCCAAGGACCTGTTGCAGCGCGCGGCGGACGTGACGTTGAAGGAACGCCGCCCGCTCGTCGTGGTCCCGCGGGAGACGCCGCTGCACCGCGGGCACCTGGTGTCGTTGCTGGCGCTGCACGACGCGGGCGCGGTCGTGCTGCCGGCCAGCCCGGCGTTCTACACGGGGCCGACGGAGCTCCAGCAGCTCGTGGACTTCGTCGCCGGCCGGGTGCTCGACGCGCTCGGCGTCGAGCACACCCTGTACCGGCGGTGGACGGGGGACCTGGGGGCCGCCCGGGAGCGGGACCGTTAGACGGCGATGGCCCCGCGCGGCTCGCCGCGGAGCAGGGCGCGGACCTCGGACTCGCGGAAGCGGCGGTGACCGCCCGGCGTACGGACGCTCCCGATGCGGCCGGCCACGGCCCAGCGGGTCACGGTCTTGGGGTCGACGCGGAACAGCGTCGCCACCTCGCCAGGCGTCATGAGTCGGTCGCGGCCGTCCATGAGGTCCTCCAGGAACGTCGTGCGCCGACCCCTACAACCGGCGCCTTGGACCGCTCAACGACGCATCGGGGCGGAGGTGACGGCCTGGGCGAAAAGTCTCTCGCCCGGACACCTCCGCCCAAATCGGTCAGCGCGTGGCGAAGCGGCGCACCAGCCGGCGCAGCGCGCTCGGCGGCGCGTAGCGGCGGCCGAGGTTGGCCGCGCGGTAGTCCGCCGCGACGTCGTGCAGGCGGGCCTCGTGGATCTCGTTGAACTGGTACTTCATCGTTCCCCTCCTTGACTGCTCTTCCTTACAGATCGACACTCTACCCCGCCAACGCCGAACAAGCAAAGGGTATTCCGTGCCTAGTCCCGAAGGTTACGCATCCCGCCGCCCCGACCGGCCGAACGTCGACGCCACCGACCGTGCGCTCATCGCCGCGCTGCGCGCCAACGCGCGGGCGACGTTCGCCGAGCTCGCCCGCGTCGTGGGGCTGTCGGCGCCGGCCGTGCACGAGCGGGTCCGGCGGCTCGAAGCGACCGGGATCATCACCGGCTACCACGCGGCCGTGGCCCCGGCCGCGCTCGGCCTCGGCGTGAGCGCGCTGGTCGGCATCCACCAGTCCGACGACGTCGAGCAGGACGACCTCGCCGCCCGCCTGTCGGCGGTGCCGGTGATCGAGGACTGCTGGTTCGTGGCCGGCGAGGAGGCATTCGTCGTGAAGGTCCGCGTCCCCGACGTCGACGCGCTGGAGCACACCCTGGGGGTCCTCCGCCGCATCCCCGGCGTCGCCCGCACCCGCACCACCGTGGTGCTCTCCACCAGGTGGGAAGGCCGCGTCGACCTCGGGGACGGCGCGGAGCCGGCTGCCGCCCGGCCCACCCCGCCGGACGCCGAGTGATCAATGCTGCGTCCCCCCGCACACCCCCGCCCGCAACGCCGCATTGATCACGACGGCGAGGGGGGCGATGCCGCGGCCGGGACGAGCCGTGGGCGAGGGTGGGAGGGCCGGGGCACCCGGTCCCGCGACTAAAGGGAGCGCCGCGCAGCGGCGCGGAATCTAGCGGGACCGGGTGCCCCAGCCCTCCAGACACGCACGGGGAGACGGGACTAGGGCGGAAATGGCCCGTTCTCGTCATGGACCAAAACGGGCAGATCGCGAAGCCTGGCCCAAGTCCTCACAACATCGGCTATCGCGACAGGGGGCGCTCCATGCGTCTGCAACGACCGGTACTTGCCGGCCTCGTCCTCGGCTCCGCCGTCCTCCCCGTCACCGCGGCGTCCGCGGCGACCGGAGTGACGGCAGCGGGCCAGGCGGTGTCGAGCGCGACCATCGCATCCATCAGCGTCGGCAGCCTCTCGGCCGGCTCCACCAACATCGACGGCCACACCGTCTCGATCGCGTCGCTGGCGGCGACCGCGCAGACGTTGACGTCGGCGGCGCCGGCGGTGTCGTTCGTGCCCATCACGCTGGACGGCGCCAAGACCGGCGCCGTCACCGTGACGCCGGCGAACAGCCCGCAGACCGTCGGCGGCATCGCGACGAGCGCGCTGCCGTTGAACGTCCTCTACGCCAAGAGCCCGGCGGCGACGCTGACGGCGACGAAGGCGCCGGCGGGCCCGGCGGCGACCGTGGCGGCCTCGCTCGGCGAGGCGAAGATCCTCAACCTGCCGATCGCGCTGAACGGCAGCGTCAACGTCGGCTCCATGACGAGCTCGGCGCAGTCGCAGGCGGGCAAGACGTTGAAGATCACCAACGTCTCCCTCCCGAGCATCGCGGACATCCTCGCCGGGCTCGGCATCGACATCGCGAAGCTGCCGGTGGAGACGCTGAACGCGCTGGTCGAGCAGCTCCCGGTGATGCTCACGTCGACGGGGCTGGCGGCGTTCAACCTCGCGAGCGGCGCGGTGGACGACGCGCAGGCGGCGGTGACGGACGCGCAGGCGGACGTCGCGTCGGCGACGACGGACCTGGCGGACGCGACGGCGGCGCTGGACACGCTCCTCGCCCCGCTGACGCTGGACCACACGGACTGGGACGCGCTGGACGGTCCGGCGAAGGACACGCTCATCGCGGCCAACGGCGGCGTGAACGGCGCGCTGGCGAACGCCGCGACGGCGTACGACGCGGCGCAGGCCGCGATGACCGCGGCGCAGAAGGCGTACACGGACGCGGTGGCGGCCCTCCCGGCCGCGATCTCGGCCCTGGTCGACGCGGTGACGGCGATCCTCGACGGCACGCCGCTCGTCTCGGTCGGCGCGGCCGAGGTCGGCACCAAGGCGCTCGTCGGCTCGGCCAAGACGGCCGCGGTCACCGGCTACGTCAGCGGCGTCAAGGTGCTCGGCGAGGACGTGCTGAACAGCGTCACCGGCAGCTCCAAGCTGGACGTCGCGAAGCTGGTCGGCGACACCGCCAACCAGGTGAACGCCACCATCGCGGCGACGACCGCGACGCTGAGCGAGATCCTCTCCAGCGCCACCGGTGCCACCGGCCTGTCGGTCCCGGCCCCGTCGGTGCAGCTCATGTCGAAGTCGACCTCGACGGGGACGGACGGCGCGTTCGGCACCGCCAACGCCGCGGTCACCGCGTTGAAGATCAGCCTCGGCTCGGCGACGGTCCCGGACGCGTTCGCGCTCACCGGGGCGGCGGGGATGCCGGGCATCATCCCGACCTCGACCGGCTTCAAGACGGCCGCGCTCGGTGTCCAGGTCGGCACGCTGGCCGAGTCGGCGCGGTTCCGCCCCGGCACGGTCACGACCCCCGGCAGCACGACGAACCAGCCCGGCAGCACGCCGACGATGCCGTCCACCGGTGTCCCGGCCGGCCTGGGTGTCCTCGCGGGGATCGGCACGGGCCTCGCGCTCGGCGCCCGCCGCCGCATGCGGCTCGCCCCGCAGGAGGACTAGCAACGACCTCCCGCCCGCCGGCGCCTCCCCTGTGAGACGCCGGCGGGCGGAGGCGGGGGAACGCCGTCCCGCGACCAGGTAGCAGGAGGGGAGTCGCGGGAGAGCGTTCCTCCCGACGAGAGGCCGGACCCGCTCGCGCGGGGTCCGGCCTCTCGCCGTATCGTGGGGCGCATGGACGCGGGACTGCAGCGGGAGCTCGAGCAGAAGGTGCGCGCCGGTGAGCGGCTCACCTACGACGACGGCGTCGCCCTCTACGACTCGGACGACCTGGTGTGGCTGGGGTCGCTGGCACACGAGGTGCGGACGCGGCTCAACGGCGACCGGGTGATGTTCAACGTCAACCGGCACCTCAACCTCACCAACGTCTGCACCGCCTCGTGCGCGTACTGCTCGTTCCAGCGCAAGCCCGGCGAGAAGGACGCGTACACGATGCGCGTCGAGGAGGCCGTGCGGCTGGCGAAGGCGATGGAGGGCGAGGGGCTCACGGAGTTGCACATCGTCAACGGCCTGCACCCGACGCTGCCGTGGCGCTACTACCCGCGGGTGCTGCGCGAGCTGAAGGCCGCGCTGCCGGGGGTGGCGTTGAAGTGCTTCACCGCGACCGAGATCCACTTCTTCGAACGCCTCTCCGGCATGCCGGCGGAGGACGTGCTGGACGAGCTGATCGACGCGGGGCTGGAGTCGCTGACCGGCGGCGGCGCGGAGATCTTCGACTGGGAGGTCCGCCAGCACATCGTCGACCACGACACCCACTGGGAGGACTGGTCGCGCATCCACCGGATCGCGCACGCGAAGGGCCTGCGCACGCCGGCGACGATGCTCTACGGCCACATCGAGGAGCCGCGGCACCGGGTCGACCACGTGCTGCGGCTGCGCGAGCTCCAGGACGAGACCGGCGGCTTCGTGGTGTTCATCCCGCTGCGCTACCAGCACGACCGCGACGGCGACCCGCGTAACCGCCTGCAGGACCGGACCACCATGGCGACCGGCGCGGAGGCGCTGAAGACGTTCGCGGTGTCGCGGCTGCTGTTCGACAACGTGCCGCACGTCAAGAACTTCTGGGTCATGCACGGCCTGACGACGGCGGCGCTGTCGCTGTCGTTCGGCGCCGACGACCTCGACGGCTCCGTGGTCGAGTACAAGATCACGCATGACGCCGACCGCTTCGGCACGCCGTCGACGATGACCCGCGACGACCTGTGCGAGGTCATCCGCGACGCCGGCTTCACGCCGGTCGAGCGGAACACGCGCTACGAGGTCATCCGCACCTACGACGCCCCGGTCCCGCTGGCCGAGCGCCGCGCCGAGCCGCAGCCCATCTGGTCGTAGGCCCCGTCCCCGCCGCTTCCCGGAAGCGGGTCACGCACGGAGAAAGCGCGATCCGCTTCCCGAACGCCCTCGCGCACGGCCGCCGCGCCTATCGTGGCCCCCGTGACCGGAGCAGGCAACGACGCCCGCGAGCTCATGGTCGATGAGGTCGCGCGCGGCATCGTCGGCGAGCCCGCGTACACGCGCGGCGCGGCGGCCGAGGCGGCGGGGGTGCCGTTCGACCTCGCGACGCGGCTGTGGCGGGCGATGGGGTTCGCGGAGGCGGCGGACGACGCGGTGCTGTTCACCGACCGCGACGTGGCGGCGTTGCGGACGGCGCGGACGCTGGTCGACGCGGGCGTGGTCGACGGCGACGGGCTGCTCGCGCTGACCCGCGCGATGGCGCAGGCGCTGTCGCGGCTCGCCGTCTCGCACGCCGCGACGGCGGCGGCGTTCGTCGCGGCGATCGGCGACCTCAGCGACCCGGCGGCCGAGGCGGCGGCACACGCGGCGGAGAGCCTGGTGCCGGACGTCGCGTCGTTGCTGGAGTTCGTCTGGCGGCGGCACCTCGCGGCGGCGGCCGAGGGCGCGCTGGTGGCGGCGTTCGGCGAGGGGGCGGCCGACCCGGCGGTGGCGGTGGGGTTCGCGGACCTCGTCGGCTTCACCGAACGCAGCCGTGGCGCCACGCCGGCCGAGCTCGCCGAGCTGGTCGAACGCTTCGAGCGCCACGCCGCGCAGCTCGTCGCCGACCACGGCGGGCGGGTCGTGAAGACGCTCGGGGACGAGGTGCTGTTCACGACTGACGACGCCGGAAGCGCTGCGGCCCTGGGCCTCGCGCTCGCCGGAGCCACCACCGACCTCGGCGGCGACGTCCGCGTCGGCGTCGCCTACGGGCCGGTGCTGGCGCGGCTCGGCGACGTGTTCGGGCCGACCGTGAACATCGCCAGCCGGCTCACCGGCCTCGCCCGCCCCGGCTCGCTGCTGGTCGACCGCGGCGCCGCGACGGCGCTGCGCGGCGACGCGCGGTTCGACGTCGCGCCGCTGCGCCGGCAGTCGGTGCGCGGTTATTCCCACCTGGCGCCGTTCCGGGTCCGACCGGCGGCGAGTCTCTAGTCACCACACTGTGGCGGGACGTTCACCACCGGGCGACTCAACGCCGCGCCCGCGACGACCGACACTCAAGGCATGCGACTTCGCTTCCTCCTCGCGGCCGCCGTCGCGGCCGCGCCGCTCCTCGTTGCCGTGCCGTCCGCGCACGCCGCCTGCACCACCGGCACCAAGACCGTCGTCGGTTCCATCTCCGGCCAGGACCGCCGCTTCGTCGACGCGCTCATCGGCTTCGACGTCCTCGACAGCTCCGGCCGCCACCTCGGCGCCAAGTACGGCGACTCGTCGTTCGGCTGCGCCGGCCAGCGCGGCTACGGCCTGACGCTGCGCGTCAACGGCAGCCTCCCCGCCACCGGCTCCACCACCTCCGGCACCAAGTCGTGGAAGGCCGTCCTCCCCGCCAACGCCACGCACATGTGGATCGAGGTCTACCCGCAGGCCGCGGGCTACGGCGGCACCGACGAGAGCCGGTACGGCCACACGATGCGCCGCAAGATCCCGGTGCCGTACGGCGCGACCGTCAACCTGCGGCTGCCGCTGATCTGCTCGCAGGGCGGCTCCACCGGCGTCATCAACGGCTTCGTCTCCAAGGGCGGCGTCCGCGTCGCCGCGGACCGGGTCGCCGCCTGGTCGCTCGCGCCGGACAACAACACGCCGAGCCCGATCCTCGGCTTCAACGTCGGCTACGCGAAGAGCAACGGCTACTACGCGATCCCGAACCTGCCGTCCGGCCAGACGTACACCGTGCAGATCACCAAGAGCGGCGTGATGAAGCAGTACTACAACGTCCGGGTGAACAGCTGCGCGGGCACCTACCTCGGCGCGTCGTTCTAGCCCGGGAGCGGCACGAACGCCGCGTAGCCGGCCGCCGCGGTCGGCAGCACGGCGCCGTGGTAGGAGAACCCGGCGCCGTACGGCGCGGCCGGGTAGTCGGTGATCGACGACAGGAAGAAGTGCAGGTCGTCGTGGACGCCGAGGACGGCGTACTGGTCGGTGCCGGGGCAGCCGGGCGCGAAGTCGGCCGGCGGCGGTAGCAGCGCCGCCTCGCGCCGCTTCAGGCAGGCGACGATCCGCGTCACGCTCGGCCGGTCCAGCCGCAGCGCGCCCGCGATCTGCACGAAGCCGCGGCCCGCCAGCGTCGCCGTCGTGCCGCCGGTCGTGCCGGCCGGGCCGTACCGCCCGCCGTCGAGCGGCCCGATCGACAACGGCTTGACCACCGCCGCCGACCGCGCCGACGGCCGGAACGTCCGCCGCCCGCGCAGCCCCGGGAACGTCACCGTCACCGCGGCCGTGCCCGGCGTGTGCACGACCACCAGGTCGTAGAAGCCGGGGTCCAGGTAGGTCGTGCTCCGGGGGAACGTCGCGAACGCCGGCGCGCCCACCGCGCGCGGCAGCCGCCCGAACGTCGGCGGCTCGACGTCGAGCGGGCGTTCGCGCGGCAGCAGGTAGGCGACCGCGACGTCGGCGGTGCCGGTGACGTGGACGAACGGCACCACGTCGTGCGCCGGGAACGTCACCCGCCGCCCCAGCCGCACCCGCATCGTGGTGCTGCCCGACGCGGCCGCGACGAACACCGACGTGCCGGCCAGGTCCGGCGGCGCGGCGGCGTGCGACGGGACGGCGGCGGACGCCGCGACGACGGCGGCGGCCGCGACGGCGGCGAGCCTGCGGACCACGTGCTCCCTCGGGGTGCTGCGGGGCCGGGCGACCGCGCGGGAGCGGGCCGTTCGGCGCGTCGGGTGGGGCGCGGACGGTCCGGCGCGGGCCGGGGAGGCCGGTGCCGGGGGCCGTCGCTTCGTCCCACTGTGACCTAGTTCGCGTGCTGTCAGGTGGCGTGTCCGCGCCACGGACGTAGTCACGCAACGACTCGGGGACTGCTCCCGATGGCCCAGCAGGACCAGGGGAAAAGGGCCTCCCGGCCTCATGGACCGGCGTCACACGCGCGGCGAATACTCGACGTCGCGGGGTGGCTACGGAGGGTTTCCATGCGGCGGGCACTGGCGGTACTGGCGGCGGTCTTCGCCGTCCTTCCGGCAACGACGGCGAGCCACGCCGCCGCGCGACCGGCGCCCGTCAACGTCGACCGCGCCCTGGTGACCGCGCGCGGCACCGTCGGCGTCGTCGTCGTCCGCCGCCCCGGCAGCGGCGACGCCGCCGAACGCGCCGTCCGCGACCTCGGCGGCACGCTCACCCGGGACCTGCCGATCATCAACGGCTTCGCCGCGCGCCTCGACGCCGCGCGCGTGCCCGCCCTCGCCGCGGGCCGCGGCGTCGCGCACGTCTCGCTCGACCGCCGGATGACCGTCCAGGGCACCGTCGGCACGGGCCCGGTCGCCTCCGTCTACGCGAAGGCGGTCCGCGCCGACGACCTCGCCAAGACCGGCAACACCGGCGCCGGCGTCACCGTCGCGCTCGTCGACACCGGCGTCGCCGACCTGCCGGACCTGGCCGGGCGCATCGTGCAGGTCGAGACCGACCCGCTCGGCACCAAGGGCTCCTGCGTCAACCTCTCCGGCGAGGCCGGCTGCGGCGACTCGTACGGCCACGGCACGTTCCTCGCCGGCCTCATCGCCGGCACCGGCGCCGCCTCCGGCGGCCAGTACCGCGGCGTCGCGCCGGGCGCGCGGATCGTCTCGCTGAAGATCGCCGGCCGCGACGGCGCCGCCGACGTCAGCAACGTCATCGCCGCGATCCAGTGGGTCGTGTCGTTCCGCGAGAAGTACGGCATCCGCGTCCTCAACCTCTCGCTCGGCACCGACTCCACGCAGTCGTACCGGGTCGACCCGCTGAACTACGCGGTCGAGCGGGCGTGGGGCTCCGGCATCGTCGTCGCCGTCTCCGCCAGCAACCGCGGCCCCGGTGCGGGCACGATCAGCAAGCCCGGCGACGACCCGTTCGTGCTGACCGTCGGCGCCGTCGACGACCGCGCGACGTCCGGCATCGGCGACGACCGCCTGCCGAACTTCTCCTCGCGCGGGCCGACGGCCGCCGACGGCCTGGCCAAGCCGGACGTCGTCGCGCCGGGCGCGCACCTCGTGTCGCTCAGCGCGCCGGGGTCGGAGATCGCGACGCGGTTCCCGTCGGCCATGCCGGCGCCGTACCGCCGCGGCAGCGGCACCTCGATGGCCACCGCCGTCGTCTCCGGCTCGGTCGCGCTCATGCTGGCGGCCAACCCGGCGCTGACGCCGGACCGGGTGAAGTACGCGCTGACCGCCACCGCGCGGCCCGTCGCCTCCACCGACCGGATGGCCGTCGGTGCCGGCATGGTCGACGTCTCCGGCGCGCTCGCCGCGCCGCCCGGCGTCGCCAACGTCGGCGTGCCGCCGTCCAACGGCCTCGGCAGCATCGACGCGAGCCGCGGCACCGTCTACGTCCAGGCGAACGACCCCATGGGCACCGTCGTCTGCGGCCTGCTCACCACGCAGCTCCTGCTGTGGGACCCGGTGGTCCTCACCGGCGAGTGGACCGGCGCGAGCTGGTACGGCGCGAGCTGGTACGGCGCGAGCTG
The DNA here is from genome assembly GCA_035714365.1 of Mycobacteriales bacterium. GTDB lineage: Bacteria > Actinomycetota > Actinomycetes > BP-191 > BP-191 > BP-191. The sequence continues at coordinate 21,049 of DASTMB010000004.1, forward strand.
GTACGGGGCGAGCTGGTATGGCGCGAGCTGGTATGGCGCCAGCTGGTACGGGGCGAGCTGGTACGGCGCGAGCTGGTACGGCGAGACGGAAGGCGCGAGCTGGTACGGGGCCAGCTGGTACGGGGCCAGCTGGTACGGGGCATGGGAGTGACACGTGAGCCGTAAGGGCACGATCGCGGTCTTCACCGCGCTGCTGGCAGCCGGCGGCCTCGCCGCCGGCGCCGCCGCGCAGATGGTCCATCCGGCGGGGCACGTCCCGTGGGCGCAGGCGCCGTTGATCCTCGGCCTCGTCGCGCTCGCGAGCCACCTCGTCGTGCGGTTCCAGTGCGGCGACGACGTCGAGGCGCTCGACCTGTTCGAGGCGGTGCTCGCGCCGACGCTCGTCGTGTTCCCCGGCGTCGCCGCCGTCGCGCTGGTCGCCGCCGGCCGGCTGGTCGTCGGGGCCCTGCACCGCAACGAGGGGATGAAGGTCCGCTTCAACGCCGCGCAGTGGGCCGCCGCCACCGGCTGCGGCTCGCTGGTGTTCGCCGCGTTGCGGTCGGGCGAGACGCTGTCGCCGCGCGACCTCGCCGCGCTCGCGCTCGCCATGGTCGTCAGCGCGCTCGTCAACTACGCGACGTTCACCGGCGTCCTCTGCCTCGCCGGCGGCGGCACCGTCCGCGAGGTGCTCGCCGGGCTGCGGCCGCTCATGCTCCTCGGCTGGGTCGGCGGCTCCGCCGTCAACGTCGCGTTCGGCCTGCTGTTCGCGTCCATGTACGTCCGCACGCCCGCGGCCGTCGTCGTCATCGCCGTGCCGCTCGTCGTCCTGCACTGGGGCAGCCGCGGCTTCGCGACCGCGCGCACCGACCGCATCCGCCTCACCGGGCTCCAGGCCGCCACGCACGCGCTCGCCCGGCCGATCGACCCGCGCGACGCCCTCGCCGGCTTCCTCGCCGAGGTGCAGCGCTGCTTCGAGGCCGACGCCGTCGACCTGCTCGAGACCACGCCCAACGGCCCGATGCGCCACCGCGTCGCCGGCGAGCTGCCGTACTGGTACGGCGCCGACGACGGCGCCTCCACCGCGTCCGCGCTCCTCCTCGCGGCCCGCGACGGCGCCGTCGTCGTGCGCTCCCGCCGCGATGGCGGCATCCTCGCCGCCGAGGGCTGGCGCGCCGCGGCCGCCGCGCCCGTGCGCAGCGGCGACCGGTCGTTCGGCGTCCTCTGCGTCTACAACCGCGGCGGCGTCGAGGGGTTCGAGCACGGCGAGACCGTCGTCCTCGAGGCGCTCGCCGCCGAGCTCGCCGGCGCGCTCGTCAAGGCCGAGCTGCTCGAGGGCATGATCGAGGAACGCCGCCAGCTCGCCGACATCGTCGGCAACACCTCCGACGGCATCCTCACCCTCGACGAGCGCGGCGTCGTCACGTCGTGGAACGCCGGCCTCGAGCAGATCACCGGCCACGACGCGGCCGCCATGCTCGGCACCGTCCCGGACACCGCGCTGCGCCCGCGCGCCGAGGACGGCACCCCCGTCCCGCTCGCGTACTGGGCGTCCGGTGTCGCCCTCCCGGCCGCCGTCGAGATCGTCACCGCCGACCACCAGACGCGCTGGATCTCCTGCTCCTACACCGAGGCGCCGGCCCGCGACGGCCGCGGCCCGCAGCTCGTCGTCATGGCCCGCGACGTCACCAAGGCGCACGAGCTCGACAAGCTCAAGGACGACTTCGTCGCCGTCGTCTCGCACGAGCTGCGGACGCCGTTGTCGCCCATCAAGGGCTGGGCGATGACGCTGCTGCGCCGCGGCGAGGAGCTGTCCGGCGAGCAGCGTCGCGAGGGCGCGCGCGCCATCCTGCGCCAGGCCGACCGGCTGGAGCAGCTCATCCTCAACATCCTCGAGGACAGCCGCGTCGAGGCCGACGTCAACCTGGCCGGCATCGAGGAGACCGTCGACGCCGCCGCCTGCGTCGCCAAGGTCGTCGAGGACTTCACCCTCCTCGCGCCCGAACGCGTCATCACCGTCCACGGCTGCTCGCTCGCCGCCGAGGTCGTCGGCCGCACCGTGCGCATCGAGCAGATCGTCGCCAACCTCGTCGCCAACGCCGTGAAGTACTCGCCCAAGCACGAGCCGATCGAGGTCGCGCTCGAACGCGGCCCCGGCGCCGTGCTCATCTCCGTCACCGACCGCGGCCCCGGCATCCCCGTCGAGGCGCGCGAGCGGGTGTTCCAGCGGTTCGAGCGGCTCGCCGAGAGCCCCACGCAGACCGGCACCGGCCTCGGCCTCTACATCGCCCGCCGGTTGGCCACCTCCATGGGCGCCACGCTCGACGTCGGCCCGGCCACCGGGGGCGGGAGCACGTTCACGCTCAAGCTGCGGTCGGTGCGCGCGCTGGCGGCCGTCGGCTAGCTGGTCCGGCTCTCGTCGTAGGCGCGCTGGACGTACTTCGGCACGCACATCCGCCACGCGTCGGTGAGGAGCTCTTCGAGCTCGGCTTGATCGAGGCGGTCCAGGCGGACGCGCACCCAGTTGTAGCGGACGTCCACCGGCTCCGGCGGCAGGAATGTCTCCGGGTCGCTCGCCACCAGCGCGTCCCGCTCGTCCTTCGGGTACGCGAACCCCAGCACCGTCTCGTCCCGCGACAGCGCCGCGTAGACCAGCCGCCCCACGCGGAACTTCACCCGGTCGCGCACCAGGTGCTCCTCGCTGCGCGGCAGGGTGCGGGCGACGGCCCGCACGTCGTCGGCATCCACCACGCGCCGCACGCTACGACAACGCTACGGTCAGCAGCGATGACGACCCCGACCGCGGCCGACCGCCGGAGCCGGCTCCGCCGGATGAAGGCGGGCGCCACCGGCCTGCTGGCGTTCGCCGCCGCCGTCTACGTCGCCACCCTCGTCGCCGGCGGCGACGGCACCGCCGTCGGCTACGTCCGGGCCGCCAGCGAGGCCGCGATGGTCGGCGGGCTGGCCGACTGGTTCGCCGTCACCGCGCTGTTCCGCCACCCGCTCGGGCTGCCGGTGCCGCACACCGCGCTCGTTCCCACCAAGAAGGACCAGCTCGCCGCGAACCTCGGCGAGTTCATGACCGAGCACTTCCTCACCCGCGAGACCATCCGCGACCGGCTCGCCGGCGCCGCCGTCGTGCCGCGCGTCGGCGGCTGGCTCGCCGACCCCGCGCACGCCCGCACCGTCACCGACCGCGCTCTGACCGTGGTGGCGGACCTGCTCGACGCCGTGGACGACGCGGCCGTGGTCGACGCGCTGCTCGAGCTGGCCGGGCGCGACGCGCTGCGGCGTTCGTACGGTCCGCTGGCCGGCCGCCTCCTCGAGGACACCGTCCGCGCTGGCACCCACCGCCCGCTGGTCGACGTTCTCGTGGAGCAGGCGTACGAGTGGCTGCGCGCCAACCGCGAGCTGCTCGCCCAGTGGCTCAAGGAGACCGCCGCGAACGCCGCGCCCGTCGTCGGCTGGATGATCGCCACCGACAAGCGGACCCGCCGCGCCGCCGACGAGCTCGTCCGTCTCGCCCGCGAGGTCCGCGACGATCCGCACCACGAGCTGCGGCGGACGTTCGACGACCTGCTGCTGCGCATCGCCGCCGACGTGCGGCACGACGCCGGCACCGCCGAGCGGATCGACGCCATGGTTGTGCGGTTCCTCGCCAGCGACGAGACGCGGGCCTGGGCGGCGACCGTGCTGGCCGAGACACGGCTGTCGGTGCGCGCGGCGTTGCTCGACCCCGCGAGCGCGCTGTCGCGCAACGCCGCCGGCTGGGTCGCCGACGCCGGCCGCCGCGCCGTCGAGGACGACGCGTTCCGCGCCCGGCTCGAGGCCTGGGTCGAGGGCGGCGTGCTGTACGCGGTCGACCGCTACGCCGGCGAGTTCACCCGGCTGGTCGAGGCGACCGTCGCGAGCTGGGACGGCCGCGACGCGGCCGACCGCATCGAGAACGCGGTCGGCCACGACCTCCAGTTCATCCGCGTCAACGGCACCGTCGTCGGCGCCCTCGCCGGCGTCGCGATCCACACCGTCGCGCTGCTGCTGGCCTAGGAGCCGGCCAGCGCGGCGTTGATGGCGAGCACCACGTCGGCGAGCTGTTCCACCGTGTACGTCGGCCCCGACCGGCTGTGGTGGACCGTCGCCCGCTTCTGCTCCGGCGTGTAGTAGCCCTGCCGGATCGGCCAGGTGATCGTGAAGTCGCCGGACTCCGCGATGATGCCGCTGCCGTCCGGGTGGGTCAGCACCGCCATCACCGTGCTCGTCGGCGTCGTCCCGGGCCCGCGCCAGTCCACCTGGCCGCGCAGCGTCAGGACCGAGCCGTCGGCGAGCGCGCGTTCCACGCAGCTCGCGCCCTGCGGGAACTCCGAGTCGCGGCACGGGTGGAGCAGCTGCGTCGCCGTGCTGAGCCCGATCATCAGCCGCCCCGGCCCCGCGCCGTCGTCGGCCGTCGCCTCCACGCCGCGCAAGCCCTCCGCGTCGTCGTCGGTGAACCGGTCGGCGCTGAGCTGGAACGTCCACCCCGCCGGGCTCGCGTTGCGGATCGCGTCGGCCAGCGCCTGCTGGCGCGGCGTCAGCGGCTTGCCGGTCGTTGCCGCTGGGGCTGTGGCCGGTGCCGTGGTCGGCGCCGTGGCGGCGGGCGTCAGGCGGTCCACCGGCTGCGGCCGGGCCGCGACGAGCGTCGCGACACCGGCCACCGCGACCACCGTCGCCACCGACCCCACCGCCTGCATCGTCCGGCGCCGCCGGCGGGCTGCTCGTCCGGCCGCCACCACGTCGTCCAGCCGGTGCACCAGCGGCGGCTCCGTCGCCAGCGCCTGGTCGAGCGTCGTTCGCACGTCGTTCATCGGGTTTCCTCTCCCACGGGCAGCAGGCGGCGCAGGGCGTCGAGCCCGCGCGCGGTGTTGCTCTTGACCGTGCCCTCGCTGCACCCCAGCGCGGCGGCGGTCTCGGTCACCGAGCAGTCGTCGTAGTAGCGCAGCACCAGGCAGGCGCGTTGCCGCGGCGGAACGCCCGCCAGCGCAGCCAGCACGACCACCCGGTCCTCGCTGGCATCACCTGTCGGTGACGCCGGCTCCGGCAGGTCGCCGGAGGAGAGCTCGCGGCGGTGCCACGGGCGGCGTGCCTCGTCCACGTGGGCTCGGGCCACGATCCGCCGCAGGTACGCGTCCGCCGCCCGCGGGTCCCGCAGGCGCGGCCAGGCGGCGTACAGCTTGGCGAACGCCGTCTGCGCCAGGTCCTCTGCCGCGCGCCAGTCACCACACAGCAGGTACGCCGTCCGCCGCACGGCCCGCAGCCGCGCCCCGTAGAGCGCGGCGAACTCCTCGTCGGCGGTGGTCACGCAGACAAAGGACGGACCGGAGGCGGGATCGGTTGCACGCCCCCGATCATCCGCCCGCGGCCACGAGCAGCCGTCGGCAGCAGCAATCAGGTTCCTCACCTAGCCCTGGTCAAGCGACCTCGGCCAAGTTGTGGACAAACCCGCAGGTCACGGGCGTGCTTGCGAGGCGTGTGTCCGTCGTGCGGGCATCGTCATCCCACGTTCGTCCCACACCCGCGCGTGTTCCGATCACGGCTGCACCCGTCGTCCAGAGCGGCTCTGCGCTGTGTGCGGAGATCGCTGTCCACAGGAGGCGTGTCGGCCGCGCGCCATGTCGCAGCGGGTCCGTACGCTGTCGGTGCCTCCCCGGAAGCAGAGCGCACGACCGAGAGGGACAGATGGAAGCCGGCCTTGCGTTGGATCAGATCGAACTGGGCGACACGCTCACGTATCTGAGGGAACTCCCTGACTGCACCGTCGATCTGGTCGTGTCGTCCCCGCCGTACAACATCGGCAAGGAGTACGAGTCGCGCCAGCAGCTCCAGACGTACCTAGACCAGCAGCGGCTCGTGCTGGAGGAGTGCGTCCGCGTGCTCAAGTCTTCTGGCTCGATCTTTTGGCAGGTAGGCTCATATGCGCTCAACGGGGTGTTGATCCCTCTCGATATCCGATTCTTTCCAATCCTTGAGGATCTTGGGCTGCAGCCACGTAACCGCATTGTGTGGGTTCGTCAGCACGGACTTCATGCGCGGCGCAAGTTCTCGGCGAGACATGAGACGATACTTTGGTTTACCAAGAGCGACAACTATAAGTTCGCGCTCGACCCCATTCGGGTGCCGCAGAAGTATCAGAACAAGAAGTCTTGGAGAGGCGCTAATAAGGGTGAGTTGACGTGTCACCCACTCGGGAAGAACCCGGGGGACATCTGGATCTTCCAGAACGTGAAGCACAACCATGAAGAACAGACGCTTCATCCGGCGCAGTTTCCGGAAGACCTGATCGCGCGAATTGTGCTGGCCACTACGGACGAGGGCGACGTTGTTCTTGATCCGTATATGGGTTCGGGGACGGTAGCCGTTGTGGCGCGAGATTTCGGCCGGAGGTACCTAGGCGCCGAGCTAGATCAGGAATACCACAGTATAGCGATTCGTCGCCTTTCGGGTCTACCTGACGAGCATGGGGTGTTCCCGAATCTCAAGACTCTGCGTGACTACGCCGAGGCCACCGGACAGCCCGCCAGCGACTTCACCTTCGATGTCCAAAGCGGCCAGGCCGCGTCCGATCGATCGAAGGCTCGCCGGTACTCCGAGGAGCACCATCTGGCCGAGCTCGAAGTCCGGCTGGCTGAAGAGGAAGCGGCGTTCTCCGAACGAGTTCGCGGAACTACTCACGAACAAGTTCGCCGGACACCAGTCGCGGCGCTCGCGCCGCCGTCCCTCTTCGACAGCGACCTGAGCGACGTTAGTGGCGTAGCAGGTTAGTCAGCAGCGGTGAACTTGACGCCTTGGTAGCCGTGCTTGCGCACTCTTCCCCAAGTAACCGCGAAGGCTCGCCTCGTAGTCAACTCCACAACGCGCCCGTACCTGGCCGGGTACTCGTTCCAGTCTGCTTCGACCAAAGCGGTCCCCTCAGCAAGGGTCAGGCCCACGAGGCGGATTGGGATGCGGAATGCGTTGAAGTTTGTGGCAGCCGAAATCTGGGCGACGGCCTGTTCGTAGTAGAGCGTGCTGTTCGACGCCGGGAAGAGCCCGCTCTTAGTAATGACTATGAGCGCCTCCACTTCCCCGACGCCGGCGAGTAACGTGCGAGCGGTGAACACTCCTTCTGAGCGTATGGTGTTGTTCCAAAGGAAAGGGTAGTTCGAGAACTGGAACTCAGCCAACGTCCCGTTCTTGCCGGCATCCCAATCGAGACCGAACTCGGTTAGGCCAGCGGGCACCGGAACCTTCTGCCATCCGAGGGAATGCAGCGCATTGGTCAAGTAGGCGTTGGTCGCTTTCGGATCGAATATGGGAGATCGGCCGCGACCCGCTTGATCACTTGGCTGGAGTTGCAGAACCATCTCGGAGACTACGTGTGCTATGTCTGCCCACTCGTCGGCGCCGTGCGACGAGAAGTACCGCGCTGCCCCGTTGAAGTCGCAAAGGTGGTAGTCCACGGCGACAACCTACGACGAGTGGCCCGGGACGCGTCACGGTCTCTGGCCGCCGATGGTGCCGCTCCGGCGAAGTACGCTCGCGTCGATCAGCCGACGACACGACGAGGTCACCGTGGACATCGACCTGCTAACGCAGTTGCTAGGGGTGATCGCCACCCAACCTGGCGGATGCGAGGAGATCCCCCATCTCGGGGCGGCTAGTCGCGATGAACTGCTTGCCGCCTTGGAGGAACTCGATCGCCGCGGATGGATCACTATCGATCACGCCAACCGTGGTGACGATCGGCTCCTAGCCGCACGTGGGCTTCGCGCGACGAGCGAGGGGCGCGCTGCGCTGGCAGCGGCGCAGCGCGCCGCGCTCTCGCGCCAGCCCACTGCACCCACTTCGGTTGCTGAGAAGCAAGACCAACGATCGCGGGTCATGCGGGCGATGTACACCTTGAGTGGCGGGAACCAGTTGTACGACGCCGATGTCGCGACGTTGGTCGAGGCTACCGATCTCTCGGAGGCCGATGTTGAGGCAGCCGTCGACTACCTCTCGGAAGAGGGGCTGCTAGCGATCAGTGGTCTCGGCCCGCTCGTATCGATCACGCACGCAGGACGTCGAGAGGTTGAGCGCGCGCTGTCGGCCCCGACGCAGCCAACGGAGCATCTCGGCCCGATGAACAACGTCGTCGTCGTGCACGGAGGTGTGCACAACTCGAACGTCCAAGTTGGGAGCCCCGGCGGCGAGCAGCGCATGGAGCTTGATGGCGCTGCCCTGTCGTCCGTCGTCATGGCGATGCGACGCGAGCTGGAGGCTGCTGACCTCGACGCCGTACAGCGAGCTGAATTGCAATCGGACCTAGACGTGCTCGCCGTGCAGTCGGAGGCGACCCACCCCCGGCGCGCGATCGTCGTGGAGGCGCTCAAGTCGCTTCGCGCAGTCAGTGAGAGCGCCGTTGGAAGCGCTGCCTTCGCCGGGACGGTCGCCGCACTTCGGGCTGCTGGGCTGCTGTAGCAAGCCGCGGTCCGGCGAGGGACGAGCGCCGCGGGCCGCGCAGGGTGCGGGGCCGCCCCCCACGCGTCAAGACCGCTTCGCGCCGCTGCGCGGCCGGCCTTCGGCCGGGTCTTGACCCGCGGGCCCCTGCGGCCCCTCCGGTCAGGTGAAGCGGGCAGGCCACGGCCTGCCCGCCGAGCGCGCGGCCCGCGGCGCTCTCAGCCGGTCTCGGAACGGCCGTCGGGCTCAGAAGTATCGACTTTTGGTGCCGTGGAGGGTGCCTCGCAGGGTCACCAAGGTTCGAGTCACCCTACGAGTCACCCCTAAAAATCTTGAAGCCTCCGCCGCACCCCCGCTGACCTGCGGCTTTGCGTCGTGGGGGACTCGGTCGTGGGACTAGGTCGGGACCGCTTCGCGCCCCCGACCTAGTCCCACTCCCTCGTCAGGACAGAAGAGAAGACGGAGGGGGTCAGCGGGGGTGCGGCAGAGGCAGTGGTCGAGAGAGCTTTCGGATGTCCACAGGGGTCGAATCGGAGTGTCCACAGATCGGCAGGAGGGTCTTTCGGAGCGGTAGCCGGGCGTGGGACAACTGAGACTATGGTGGGAATGAAGCGGTCAGGTGTCGAACGGCGCGAGCAGGTCGCGTGGGTTCACGCCGAGGGCATGCGCGAGGCCGAGCATCACGGTCAGCGTTGGGTTCCGTTGGCCGTTCTCCATCTCGCTCAGGTAGTTGACGCTGATGCCGGCCGCAGCGGCGACGTCCGCCTGCCGCAGCCCCGTCCGCTGCCGCAGTTCCCGCACCTGGCGACCAAACCGCACGCGCGGCGGATCGCCTTCGTACGGCAGTTCCCGTGGCACGGCGCACACCTTACGGCCGCACGTCGCCGCTTCTGCGCCGCCTTCCGACTCGCTCCCTTGGAGGACGCATGACGCACCCGACCCTGACCACCGAGAGCAGCAGCACGTACCTCGTCCTTCGGGTGGTGGTGGTCCACGACGATCCCGGGAACGCCGGCGCGTGGCGTGCCGAGGTGAACGACGCGGCAAGTCCGCTCGCCGGGCTGTACGCGTTTGGTGACTCGCTGACGGCGGCGCGGGACGCGCTCGCCGTCATGGCGTGGGCGGCTGTCGTCGCCGGAGAGCTCGCGCCGTTCGGCGTCGCCGCCGACGACCTGGCCGGCCTGCACGTCGTCGTGTCGACCTGCGCCACCTATGACGCCGGATGGCTCGCCAACGCCATCGACGCGGCGTAGGGACGGTGGACATGACGGCGGTGGACGAACGGGTGTGCGCGCCGCGGATCACCAGCGGGCGCGAAGCAGACGAGCCCTACGCGTCGTGGGTGCGGCGGGCCCGGTGTGCGGGACGGGCGGCGATCTTCGGCGACGAGCAGCGTGAGGAGGAGGCCCTGGCGGTCTGCGGTCTGTGCCCGGTGCGGCGGCAGTGTCGGCGGTGGGCGCTCGTCAACGCAGTGGACGGCGTTGCGGGCGGCATGACCGCCGCCGACCGCGCCGCCTGGCGACGCGAGGCGGGGGAGCCCGAGCCTGTCGTGACGTTCGAGGACTTCCTGCTCGCCGAGGTCGTGAGCGCGGACACGACGTGGGGGCGCGGTAGGTCTGAGGCGATCCTCAACGCCGTTGCGCGGTGGACGGACGACGGCGAGACGGCGCGGCAGATCGGCCTTCGACTGGGCGTCACGAGGCGCACCGTGAACCGGCTGCGCGCGCGTTGCCGGGAGCGTCAGGCGTCGTGAGCATGCGGGTGGTTCTTCGGGTGGGCCACCGAGGGACCACCCGAGGAACCACCCTCGCAAGATCGTCCCAAGAGCCGTTCCGCCTGCGTGACCTGCGGCGACGGCGTTCGGTCGGGTCGGTCGTGGCACTTGGTCGGAACTGCTT